>NZ_FNOA01000007.1:119758-280544 GCF_900106885.1 Pseudomonas sp. NFACC14 | reverse complement strand
CAGGACCTTTTCGATGCGCCGCGGATCGAGCACGTCGCCGCCGACCATCAGGTAGCGCAGCGCGCCGAAGGCCGGCGCCAGGGCCTCGGCGTACTGATGGAACAGCCCGGCGGTGAGCCAGAGCACGCTGACTTCGTGGCGCAGCAGGTGCTCGTTGAAGCGGGCCGCGTCCAGCAGTGTTTCCCTCGGGCAGACCACCAGGCAGCCACCGTTGAGCAGCGCGCCCCAGATCTCCAGGGTACTGGCGTCGAAGGCCGGGTTGGCGGCGAGGGCGAAGCGGTCCTGGGCGGTGAACCCGGCGAAGCCGTTGTTGCGCACCAGTCGGGTGATGGCGCGGTGCGGCACCTGCACGCCCTTGGGCGTTCCGGTGGAACCGGAGGTGTACATGATGTAGGCGACATCGCCGGCCCGGCGGGCCGGGTGGGATTCAGCCAATCCATGGTCCGGCGCTGCAACGTCAATGAAGCGGACGTTTTCCAGTGCGGGCCGATCGTCGCCCGCCACCAGCAACCAGGCGCTGCCGCAGTCCGCCAGTACCCTTGCCTGATGGGCCGTCGGGGCCTCCCGGTCGATGGGTACGTAGCATGCGCCGCGCTTGAGGATCGCCAGGATCGACACGATCAATGCCGCGCCCCGGGCCAGGCACAGCGCCACCGCATCACCGGTGCCAATCCCACAGGCCGCCAAATGCCCAGCCAGGCGCTCGGCCCGTTGGTCGAGCTGGCGATAGCTCAGGGTCTGCGCGCCGTCCACCAATGCACACGCATCGGGGCGCTGTTGCACCTGCCCGGCGAAGAGCGCCGGCAGCGGTTCATCGGCCGGGTAGTCACGGCTGGTGGCATTGAAATCGTCAAGGATCTGCTGCCGTTCGGCTGTGTCCAGCAGCACCCAGTCGCCCAGGGCCCGGGTTGGCTCGGCGAGGACCTGATCGGTCAAGCACTCCAGGCGCCGCAGGTGCGTGACCATCTGCTCGGCACTGAACAGTCGCGGGTCGTAGTTGAATTCCAGGAAGGGTTCGACTTGGGCTTCGTAATGCCGCAGATAGATCGCCAGCGGATAGCGCTCATAACCATTGTGCCAGGTGCGCAGAGCGCAGCGGGCCGAGGCAAGGTTGACGTCGCCGGGGTACTGTTCGACCGACAGCATCAGCTCGAACAACTGGCCGGGGTGGCCGGCGCGGGCCCGCAACTCACGATGCAGACTTTGCAGGGGGTAGCGTTGGTGGCGGTAGCTGCGCAGGGTCTGGCTGGCTACCTTTTGCACGGTCTCGACGAAGCTGGCGGCGGGATCGACCTCGACCGTCAGCGGCAGCACCGAGGAGAACATGCCCACCGTCCGTTTCTGCAGGGGATTGCTGCGGTTGTGCACCGGAACGCCGATGACCAGCCGCTCACGCTGGTCGGTCACCCGGCTGAAGTAGCCGGCCAGCAATGCGCTCAGACAATGGCTCAATGTCGCGCCCTGGGTTCTTGCCCACTGGGTCATGAGGGCCAGGCGCTGGTGGCCCAGGATCCAGATCGCCTGGGCACTGGGCTGCGGCTCGCTGGCGCTGGCCGGATCGCGGGACGGCGAAGCGCTCTGGAACAACGGTTCCGGCAGTGCCGGGAACTGCTCCAGCCAGAAATCCCGCGCCTTGGCGTGGCGCGCCGAATCGAGGTAATCGCGGTCGCTGGCGACAAAGCTGCGATAGCCCTGAGCCAACACCGGGTCCAGTTGGAGTGGCTCGCCGACGAGCAGTTGGTTGTAGGCGGCGCTGACAGCCTGGCCGACCAGGCCCACCGAAGTGCCGTCGCTGATCAGGTGGTGGTAGCGGCTGTTCCACAATGCATGGGTGTCGGACAGTTGAAACCATTCCATGCCCCACAGAGGTTGCCCGCGGAGCGAGAACGGCGTGCGATTCAATTGCTCGATGGCGGCCATAGCCCGGCCTTCGGACTCATCGCGCCAATCGTGGAAGGTGAACGGCACCTGCAAGTGCTCGGCGACCTGCTGCTGCACCTGCCCATTGCCGTCGCTGATTATCAGCCGCAACGCATCGAATTGGGCCACCACGGCTCGCAGCGCCGCGGCGAACAGCGCGTGGTCCACCGTGCCGTGGATTTCCACGGTTACGCCGATGTTGTAGGAGGGCGTGTCGGGCGATAGCAGTTGGTCGAGCCAGACGGATTGTTGCGTGGAACTCAACGAAAAGCATCGCGGTTCGATCATGACACCTCCTTGTGCAGGGGTCGTGCCCCTGGGTCGACGCGGCAAGGCTTGTGGCCTGCGCGATACGGACCGGTCCTGTTTAGAAAACAACGGCAGACAAGCCTCGACGCCGATCCCCTGGCCGGATATGGCCGCGCTGGAAACGGTTTTCCGGCGTCTTTCGATGGGGTGGGGCGGGCTCGATGCGCATTTAAAATAACAGCGCTTTTGCGAATGGGAAGCTCTTTTTTAATCGTTGTACGATGTCATATCGCAATCATTTTCCCACCCCGCCGCGGACTAGAGCCGCCGCGCAGGCTTGAGCCCGGGCGTTGTCCGATCGCTAACCAAGGACGAGGGACATTGAGAGGCGAGCGTAGGAGCGGTCACTAGGATGCAACGGCGAACGGTGGAGCCCTGACACCTAGAATGGGCTGAATCGCCCGATTGGCACCGAAGGAACACCCCCTTTTAATGCTGACCGAACCTTGGTTGCCGAAACCGAACTATCCCTGCGAAGCCCTTCGCCAAGGGATTCCACCAGATAATCAGTTGCCCTGCCTCAATTGCCTGTTGAACGGTCTCTGCACGGTCATCTGTTTCAGCAGGCTTGACGGCAATCAAAGTTTTTAGAGATTGCTCAATATTTTTAATTGATGCCCATGTAATGAAGCGCTCCAGTGTTTCCTAGCCCTGACCCAAATATTCCACAATTCCCCTTTACCTCATAATAATCTATTACACTACTGTTATTATTAACCCAGAATGCGACGGTGCAGCGCTCCTGAATATTTTTTGTTTGAATCTGCTGGACATTGACTAGTTGTCCGGATGAAGTGTCCATGTTGGAGCCTACAACTGTTTGCTGGTCGTAATTGGTTCCATAGCGGTCGAATACATATATTTTTTGTCCATATAATTCATGGCTTGAGCTTACTGAATGCTCTGTCAAGGTCAAAGAGGGTTTGCCAAATTTTTTATAGGCTTCCTGAATGTTTTTTCCCATAAGTTCACTTGCGGCGGAACGCTCGGGTGCGATTGTAGAACACCCTGTTGATGAGAGTGCAAGCACAGAGAGGAGTGTGAGTAATGGTGTTTTATAAGAAAACATACAGTCTTTCCTTGGCTGGGTTGGAAGTTTTTAAAGGTGTGAAGCTGAACTGCGTCGCTTTGTTTTAGAATGAGTGCTTGTTAGTCAGGAAGCTAAAAGTGGGCGCTACAGTCTTGCTGGGGCATTGCATTATTTTTCAATGCCCCAATGAGTGGCAAGTACAGAAACACTATTGAATCAGCGAGCACGCTCCTCAGGTCCATTTGATGATGGAGAGTCATCTATATCAATAGTGCAAGTGACCTAGTCGTTCGCCGCAAAGGGACAGAGGAACGCCAGAATTAGCTTGGGTATGAATGGCACTTTCCTTACGGCGATTCATGACCGAGCCGGTTATCACGCCAAAGGGCCTCTCATCGGACACCCTCTGGGCAGAAGTGACCGCCGGTGTCACCACCTAGCAAAATTAATGAACAATCTCAGCGCTCAGATATCGATTCTGTAACCGAACATTTCCGTCCAGGCATCCGGCCTCAAGCTTCGCAGGGGCGCTGTAACGGCGGTGAGTTGGCTAATGAGGCGAGTTTCCATGAGCGTCAATAACCAGTGCAGTGTCGAATACAATGGTCTTACCCTTCGTGGACAGGCTGATCAGCCGCTGATCGATTTCTTGGCAGAGCAGGGCATCGACCTGCCTCACGTCTGCTATCACCGAGCCCTCGGGCCGATTCAGACTTGCGATGTTTGTTGGATCGAACACGACGGCGAAATGGTCCGCGGGTGCACCCTGCGTTCTGCCGACGGCATGAAGCTGGTGAGTGACACGCCCTCCGTAAAGGCGGCGCAGGAAGAAGGCATGGACCGGATCCTTGCCAAGCATGAGCTCTATTGCACGGTCTGCGAGCACAACACGGGTGATTGCACGCTCCATAATACCGTCGCCGACATGAACCCCGTGATCCAGCGCTACAAATACCAACGCAAGCCCTACAACAAGGATCATTCGAACCCTTTTTATACGTATGACCCCGATCAATGCATCCTCTGTGGCCGTTGCGTGGAGGCGTGCCAGAACATCGAAGTCAATGAAACGCTGAGCATCGATTTCACCATGGACCATCCACGTGTGTTGTGGGATGGCGGCACCGAGATAGAGGATTCCAGCTGCGTGAGCTGCGGTCATTGCGTCACGGTTTGTCCCTGCAATGCGTTGCTGGAGAAAACCATGCAGCCGGATGCCGGACCACTGACGTCGATACCCGAGAACATCAAGCGGCCGCTTATCGACGCGGTAAAGACCCTCGAGAATACGATTGGTGCACCCCCCATTACCGCTATTTCGGTCATGGACATGCATTGGCGGCAGCCCGAAATCAAGCGCACCAAAACCGTATGCACCTATTGCGGTGTGGGCTGTTCATTCGAAATGTGGACCCGTGACCGCAAACTGCTCAAGGTGCAGCCGGTGGTGGACGCACCGGCGAATGGCATATCGACCTGTATCAAAGGCAAGTTCGCCTGGGATTTCGTGAACAGCGAAAAGCGCCTGACGACGCCGCTGATCCGCGAGAACGGTCAGTTCCGTGAGGCAAGCTGGGATGAGGCGCTGACGAGGGTCGCGGGCCGCCTCTTGGCGATAAAACGTGAGCATGGTTCCGATGCCATTGGATTTATCGGTTCCAGCAAGGCCAGCAACGAAGAAGCTTATCTGACACAGAAAATCGCTCGCCTGATCATCGGTACCAACAGCGTCGACAACTCTTCGCGTTACTGCCAGAACCCCGCGACACAGGGGCTTTTCCGCACGGTCGGGTACGGTGGTGACGCCGGTACGATCAACGACCTCGAACAGGCGGACCTGATCGTCCTGGTTGGCAGCAACCTGGCGGAGAACCACCCGGTTATCGCTTCGAAAATCAAGGCCGCGCGCAAGCATCGGGGACAAAAGCTGCTGGTGGTCGATCCGCGCAAGCATGAAATGGCGGAGCGCGCCGACTTGTTCCTGCAGATCAGATCGAGCACGGACATTGTCTGGGCCAGCGCAATGTCACGTTACCTGTTTGACCATGGCATGGTGGACACGGCGTTTCTGCAAGCACGGGTGAGCCAGGTGGACGAGTACCGCCGCTCGCTGGAGCCTTTTACCCTGCCGTTCGCTTCGCAAGTCACCGGGTTGGCGGAGGCAGACCTGGTCAGCGCTGCGAACATGATCGGCAAGGCAAAACGTGTGTGTCTGTTATGGGCAATGGGCATTACTCAGCACAGCCATGGGGCCGATACCAGCACCGCTCTGTCCAATTTGCTGTTGGTCACCGGCAATTACGGACGCCCTGGCACCGGTGGTTACCCCATGCGCGGACACAACAACGTTCAGGGGGCCAGTGACTTCGGTTGCTTGAAGAATGTTTATCCAGGCTATGAAAGTGTTACTGACGAAGGCGTCCGGGCTAAATGGGCAAAGGCCTGGGGAGTTGTTCCCGAACGACTGTCCAACAAGGTCGGCGAAGACAATTTCCTGATGGTCCAGCACGCCGCCGAGCAGAAGATCAAGGCCATGTATGTCATTGGTGAGGAGACGGCCTTTTCCGACGCCGATACTGAAAATGTGCACGAGGCCTTCAAGAAGCTCGACTTCATGGTCGTGCAGGATATTTTCTTCAGTCGCACCGCGCAGTTTGCCGATGTCGTGCTGCCAGGCTGCCCAAGCGTTGAAAAGGACGGCACTTTCGTCAACACCGAGCGGCGGATCCAGCGCTTTTATGAGGTGTTTGCGCCGCTGGGAAACAGCCTGCCGGACTGGCGCATTCTGACCGAACTGGCCAAGAGGATGGGACATGATTGGGGGTATGAACATCCCTCGCAGATCTTTGCGGAGGTGGCTGGTATCTCCACATTGTTCGCCGGCGCGAGTTATGAGCGCCTGGAAGGTTGGAAATCACTCCTCTGGCCGGTGAAGCCGGATGGCACCGATACACCGTTGCTCTATACCGAGCGATTCCACACCGACGATGGCAAAGCCGTGCTGTACCCGCTCGAGTGGAAAGCCCCAGCGGAAGCACCCGACAGCGAATTCGACCTGATGCTGGACAACGGACGCATGCTGGAGCACTTCCAGGGCAACAATCAGACGGGACGTGGCGCCCGTCTCGATTCGTTGTCACCAAACTGGTTTGTCGAAATCAGTCCCGAGCTTGCCGCGGAACGAGGCCTCGTGGAAGGCACCCAGGTGCGGATCACGTCACGCCGAGGCTCGGTCGTGGTACCGGTGGTCATCACCGACCGGATGCGCGGAAAAGTCCTGTTCCTGCCAATTCACCAAGGCAAGCCCGGTATCAATGAGCTCACCGGGGAACACCATGATCCAGACGTCAACACGCCGGCTTATAAGGAAACCGCTGTGAAGATGACAATACTGAAGGAGCCTGTTCAGCCGTCGGCATTGCCTCGCGGCAATTTCCGAAACGGCCGCAGGACGCCGAATGAGGGCGTGGCTGTGGCGGTGAAGTGGGCCAGAGCTGATTACGCGCCGATCGATGCACCGGCGCCCCATCCGGAGAGGTTCTGATGGCCGAGCCTATTGATTACAACGTAAAACCGAGCAAGACCGAGCCTGATGCAAAAGACGAACTGGATCGTCTGATCCAGAACCTTCATGAGCACGGTGTGCTGCGCATGGCCAATGACCTGGTCTGTGCCAACACCGCGATCACCAAGGTGCTGGTGGACGGTTTGAACAAGGAAGGTACGCTCAACTTCATTCAGAACCTGTCGATCCTCGCGATGGCGCTTTCGCGCGTCCCGCCCGATGAGTTCTACCGGTTGGTCTTCGCGCTGAAGGATGCCGGCGCCGCGGTCAGTCAATGGACCTCGCCGGACAACGACGACATCGCGCCAGGCGTGCGAGGCGCCTACCGTTTGTTGCATGACGAATCGCTTTGGCGCGCGATCATGCCGCTGGTGGAAGGCTTGAAAGCGATGGGTGAGGGCATGAACAGGCCGGTCGACAAACCGATCAGCCAGTTCGCCGGCAAGCCCAGCGGCGCTTGAGCGGAGCTTGCACATGGAATCGGTGGATTCGGCGCTGATGCTGGCGCGGTACCAGTTCGCGTTCACCATCAGCTTTCATATCGTGCTTGCCGCATTTTCCATCGGCTTGGCCAATTACCTGATGGTACTGGAGGCACTCTGGTTGTGGCGCAAGCGTCAAGTCTATATGGATGTCTACCGATTCTGGCTGAAGATATTTGCCCTGACTGTCGCCGTGGGCACGGCATCCGGGCTGGTCATGGAATTCGAGTTCGGGACCAACTGGAGCGCGCTGGCCAGCAGGGCAGGAGGCATCCTCGGGCCTCTGATGTTCTATGAAGTCATGGTCGCGTTTTTTCTGGAGGCAGGCTTTATCGGGGTCATGCTGTTCGGCATGAACAAGGTCGGGCCGTGGTTACATTTTCTTTCTACGTGTGCCGTGGCCGTTGGCTCGCTGTTCAGTGCATTCTGGATATTGTCAGCGAACTCCTGGATGCACACCCCCGCAGGCTTCAGCATTGCCAGCGACGGTCGCTTCGTGGCCGAGGATTGGCTGCAGATCATATTCAATCCCTCGTTCCCCTACCGCATGGTGCACATGAGCCTCGCCGCATTTCTCGGCACAGCCACCCTGGTGGGCGGCGCGGGTGCTTGGCATCTCCTGCGCGATCATACCCATGCGCCTGCGCGGGTGATGTTTTCAATGGCATTGTGGATGGCGGCGGTGGTCGGACCTATCCAGCTCGTCGCGGGGGATCTGCACGGTGAAAACACCCGGGACCACCAACCGCAGAAGCTGGCCGCGATGGAAGGTTCCTGGCAGCGCCCGGAAGCGGGGCAGGGGGAGCCACTCAGGCTGTTTGCGATACCTGACCAAGCCAACCATAGAAATGATTTCGAACTGGCGATTCCCCATCTCGGCTCGCTTTATTTACGACACGATTGGACCGGCACCATACAGGGCCTCGATGAATTCGTGCCCGAAGACATCCCGCCAGTGGCCGCGGTCTTTTTCGCGTTTCGTATCATGGTGGGCATAGGCTTGCTCATCGTGGCACTCGGTGTCGCCAGTCTTTTTCTGCGCTGGCGCGGTGGGTTGTTCGAGTGTCGATGGTTGATGCGCTGTGCGGTTCTCATGGCTCCGGCCGGGTTTGTGGCCATGATCTGCGGGTGGATTGTCACCGAAGTCGGACGCCAGCCATTTACGGTCTATGGATTGATGCGCACTGTCCACAGCAGTTCGCAGCAACCGCTTCCATTCGTCGTGGGCAGCACGCTCGCTATCGTGGTCGTGTACCTGCTGGTTTTCGGCCTGGGGCTTTTCTATTTGCTGCGAGCGATCAGCCGACTGCCGGCGAAATCAACGGACATCACGGATAAACGGCAGCGCAACGCGGGGGAATCGTGATGTCCATATCTGAAGCGCTGTTACCCAATCTGGCGGCCGCTGCGATTGCATTTACCATCATTACCTATGTGATTCTGGATGGCACCGATCTGGGGGTCGGGATTCTCTTTGCAACCCGCCATGATCCTGATGAAAAGCAAATCATGGTCAACTCCATCCTGCCGATCTGGGATGGCAACGAAACCTGGCTGGTGCTTGGCGGCGGCGGTCTGCTCGCGCTGTTCCCCATGGTTTACGGCGTCTTGTTTTCCGCGCTCTATATCCCGGTCATTGCGATGCTGCTGGCGTTGATTACGAGAGCGGTAGCGTTGGAGTTCCGGGCTGACGCGTCCGCACGAATGAAGCGCTGGCTTGACATCAATCTCGTGACTGGCTCGTTAATCGCAACGCTTTGCCAAGGTGTCATCATGGGCTCCGTGATACAGGGCATCGATCAACAGGATGGCAAGTTTGCCGGAGACGGTTGGGAGTGGCTGAGCGCATTTCCGCTGGCGTGTGGCGCGGTGCTCGTGGTGGGCTACGCGTTGCTGGGCAGTTGCTGGCTGTACTGGCGTACTGAGGGAGCTCTACAAACGGCGGCCAGAAGACAGGCGCGGATGCTCGGGTGGCTGACGCTGACAGGCATTGCAACCATTTTGGCGTGGACCAGCTTGTTGGCACCGTTCTATCGAGAACATCTTCTTCTATCGAACCTGAGCCTGACGCTTTTGCTGATTCAGTGCGCTCTGCTGGTCGGGTTTCACCGGGCGTTTTCCAGCCGCTTCCACTTTCTTCCGCTGTTCGCGGTGCTGGGATGGTTCGGCACGGCGTTCATTGCTGCGATCATTGCGCTCTATCCATTGATTTTGCCTCCCTCGCTGACAATCAGCCAAGCATCTGCTCCAGCCTCAAGCCAGGGCTTCATGCTCATCGGTTTCGCTGTTCTGGTGCCCGTGACACTGGCTTACAACACATGGGGATTTTGGGTCTTTCGCGGTAAGGTCAAAGCTGAACCTGCGCATGAGTAGCCAGGTCTTCCTGCCGCTCAATAGCAAAAATAAAATATCTCATTCTGTTGGAAACTATGCCCGGTGAACGGGACAACACATTCAGCCACACCCGACGCGACTTTGGAGCCTGACTCAAGAGCGGCATGCATCCGTTTCTGCGAAAGCCAGCCAATCGCGGCCGTGCTTCGCAGCATCAAGCAGGGTGGATCTGAATGGGCGTACCGATATGTCACGCTGTGCTTCGCCGGTTCCGCCAATGGCTGGGGGTCGCTGTACCCGTTTCAGGGTTCGCAGGCGCCGTACTTTGACTTTATGTATGGTGCTAATGAGGATCCGCAGCAAGTGCTGGCGGCGCTGCTTGAAAGCCAAAAGCAACCTCTTTGGCGCGCCCGAGCGCGGCTGAAAACAGTCATTTCAATCAAGAATGGGACGAAGGAAACTGCGCTCGTAGCTCAGGATGAATTTTTGCTCGGTAGCCTGCGTCACTAATTGAACGCACTCAGGATCTACTCCGGCCTCCCTACGGTACTGCTCATAATCTGCCAGGCTGGAGAAGCTGAATAGACAGTAAGCGATGTTGTTGGGGCCTTCAGCTGGTAGAAAGTAGCCGTGGTGGCTCCCTCCCATACGGTTCACCACACGAATCCAATGGCGAGAATAGCTTTCGAAAGCCGGGATCTGGTAGGGATCGATTACATACCTGACGTGGCAAGTGATCACTGGATCATTCCTTTTAAAATGGGGGGAATCATGGAGTAGTGATTATTTCCCGTGAATAACGTCCAGGTGTAATCCCCGTATAGCGTGTAAATGCCACGCTGAAGGCGCTCACGGAGCTATAACCGACCCGTTGCGCGATTTCAGCAACGCTGTCGTCCTGAGTGCGTAGCAGATTTTTGGCCAGCGCCATTCGCCACGTCAGCAAATACTTCATTGGCGCCATGCCCATTGCTTGTTTGAAGCGTTCGAAGAAGATGGAGCGCGAGAGGGCGGCTTCTCTGGCTAGCTGCACCACTGTCCATGGCTGGTTCGGAAACTCGTGAATTCGACGTATCGCCGTAGCTAGACGTTCGTCGCCGAGTCCGCGCAGCAGGCCGGCCGGTGCGGCTTCGGTCGCGGTTGAACGCAGGGCTTCGATGAACAGCACTTCAAGCAGGTGTGCCAGGATGACATCTCGTGCTGGGCGCTGCCCGCGCGCTTCCTCGGTAACCAGTTCCACCAGCACTGCCAGCCGGCGTTCGCCGCGAACGTGTATCAGCTGGGGCAGCAGCGCTACCAGTAACGCAGCGTCCGGCGAGCCGAAGGTGCAGTGACCTACCAGTAATTGAACATCAGCCGCGACGTCGGGTGTGCCGAGACGAATGTCACGCGGCCGTATCTCGACGGGCACGGTATCGGTGTCTTCGGCTGCCATCGGCTGAAGACTCATCATCGTGAAATCATAGGCGGCCGGGACCAGCACGAAGTCGCCGGTCTTCAAGCTTATCGTCGGATTCCCGGCTACTGAAAACCGACATCCACCTTCAAGAATCGCGCAGTAAAAGGGCTGACCGTACACCGAGCGGCGAATACGCCAGGCTCCGGCGCCACTGACGACTTTGGAAAATGAGGCACCCGGTTGCAGCAGGGTGACTACCTCCGCGAGCGGATCGAACATCTCGGACTCCTGCGAAAGATTAGCGGACTGGCGATGATATTAAGTCCGGGTACGACAGCCTATCGTTGTAATCCTGTCAATCATTCAACGGAAACGCCCATGAAAACTGTGCTGATTACTGGCTGTTCCTCTGGCTTTGGTCTGGCCACCACCCGATATTTTCTCGAGCACAACTGGAAGGTTATCGCGACGATGCGGAGCCCAAACGAAAGGCTCTTTGAAGCATCCGAGCATCTGCGCGTGCTTGCCCTGGACGTCACCGATCCGAGCAGTATCCAACAGGTAATAGAGGCCGTGGGCCCCATCGACGTGCTGGTCAATAATGCCGGTATCGGGTTACTCGGCGCCCTCGAAGGCATCTCAATGGAAGCGATTCGTAGCCTTTTTGAGACCAACACCTTTGGCACCATGGCGATGATTCAGGCGGTGCTACCGCAGTTTCGGCAGCGTAGATCCGGGGTTGTCATTAACGTCACTTCAAGCGTAACGATAAAGTCGTTGCCGCTGCTCAGCATCTATACAGCCAGCAAGGCTGCGGTGAATGCGTTCACCGAGTCTCTCGCGCTCGAGCTTGAACCGTTTAATGTCCGGGTGAACCTGGTGCTTCCGGGGCGCGCTCCCTCGACCGATTTCGGTAAGAATGCACAACCACGGATGCAAGGCAGCATCCCGGAGGCGTACTCCGATCTGGCGCAGCAGGTGTTTGCAGAGTGGTCGCTATCAACCGTCGTCACTGAGGCCCAGGACGTCGTTGAAGCGATATGGCGTGCAGCGAATGACCCAGCCTCGCCAATGCGCATTGTTGCTGGTGCTGACGCCGTTGCTCTGGAAAGTGAGCAAAGGACATCTGCATAAATGCGTGATTGATGAAACTCGTGATTGAACTTGTATCAGTTGCCCATCGACTCTAGGAGCGCTTGCCCGGAGGCGCCCGAGTACCAATATGGAAGTGCGTCATCGTTTTGTGGGCGCCTAACGAGTCCAGCCTCTTCAAGTGTTCAGACTTGCGTCGATGCTGCTGCATTTGGCCACAGGCTTTTGAATGAGGCCTGGGAGATGTCGCCGATGATCCGGGTGCCTGCTTCATCGGCGACAGGTTTCATTGCCCGCTCTTAATCCGGCTCCAGACCCGTGTGCGCAGCCGGTCGTTCTCTAAGGGCATTGCCTCCAGTACAAAGAGTTTTTTCATCACGCTGTCAGGCGGGTACACCATCGGGTCGTTGAGGATGGCCTTGTCGACGAGCCCCTCGGCGGCGGTGTTGCCGTTGGCATAGTGCACATGATTGCTGATGCCAGCCATCACCTTGGGGTCCAGCAGGTAGTTGAGAAATTCGTAACCGGCGCTTTCATTCGGCGCATCGGCGGGCATGGCGACCATGTCGAACCACATCGGTGAGCCTTCCTTGGGGATGGCGTAGGCGATCTGCTGGCCGTTCCCGGCTTCATTAGCTCGCGCTGCGGCCTGCATCACGTCGCCGGAAAATCCCACGACCAGACAGACGTCACCCGTTGCAAGGTCGCTGGTGTACTTGGAATTGTGGAAGTAACTCACATAGGGGCGCACAGCGAGTAGTAGAGCCTGGGCCTTCTCGTAGTCGGCCTTGTCCTTGCTGTGATGCGGCAGGCCAAGGTAGTTCAAGGCGATGGGGAGGATCTCGGGACCATTGTCGAGCATAGCCACGCCGCATCGGGCGAGTTTCTTCATGTTTTCCGGCTTGAACACGATGTCCCAGGAGTCTATCGGTACATCGCCCAGGACTGCCTTGACCTTGGCCACGTTGTAGCCGATGCCGGTGCTGCCCCACAGGTAGGGAAAACCGTAGCGGTTACCAGGGTCATTGGCCTCCAGAACCTTCATCAGCGTCGGGTTGAGGTTGTGCCAGTTCGGGAGTTTGCCGCGGTCCAGCGGTTTGAGTGCGCCGGCCGTGATCTGTCGGGCCATGAAGTGGTTGGACGGAAACACCACGTCATACCCTGAATGGCCGGCCATCAGTTTGGCGTCGAGCACCTCGTTGCTGTCGTACAGGTCATATTGAGTCTGGTGCCCGGTCTGGGCGGTAAAGTTTTGCAGGGTATCTGGAGCGATGTAGCTGCTCCAGTTGTAGATCCTGACGGTGTCTGCTGCCTGAGCGGTAGACGCGATCAACAGTAACGGAAAGATCGACTTCAACATGCGAGACCTCAACCTTTGTTCTAGGCGTTATGGATGAAGGCAGTTCAGAAAATCAGTACGTAGCTCTTGCGAACGGTTTCTTGTACATCCCAGATTCCCGTCGTGTTCGCAGGGAACATCAACGCGTCGCCGGCCTGGATATGTAGGGCCTCACCACCGTCCGGGGTGAAGGTGCAACGCCCCTGGATGAAATGGCAGAACTCCTGTTGCACGATCTGGCGCCGCCAGCGGCCGGGGGTGCATTCCCACACGCCGGCCTCGACGCCGTCGTCGCGTTCGACGCATGCCGTGGCAACCTGTGAAAGCGGCTCGCCCAGCGGTACACCCACAGCGCCAGGCTCACCGAGAGGCAAACGGGCGGTGTCGCGGAAATGATCGATCTTCATGCAAACGGCTCCTTGGACTTCATTAGACGTTCCATGCAACCGGCCAGCCCTTCAGCCATCCAGCGACGCCAGCGTGGCGCATGGAGATTGGCCAATACCTGATCCTCGTGAACGAAGCTCTGGATAATGGCGTTGTAACCCAGCCAGCGCAGAGGCTCGGGCTCCCATCGTGGCAACGAGGCCAGGGGACGATCATCCAGCACCCAGGGTTGGCGAGTCAGTTCGTTGTCTTGGCCAAGAATCAACGCCGCCACGGTTCGGCCGCCCAGATTGCTGGCGCCTACACCTTCACCTCCGTAGCCACCCGCCAGTGCGATGCGCTGGCGACGGTCGGCGAGCATGTGCGGATGAAAGGACCGGGCAACCCCCAGATTGCCGCCCCAGGCATGGGTCAGGCGTACATTGCGCAGGATCGGAAAGAGTTCACTAAACAGGTGTTGCCGCAATGCTCGTTCGGCCTGAGTGAGGTTGAAGTCACTGCGCAGGCGACCGCCAAAGCGATATCCACCGCGGGCGCCAAACACCAGGCGATCGTCTCGGCTGCGCTGACCGTAGGTGACTTGTCGGCTGTTCTCGCTGAACGCCTGGCCACGGGTCAGGCCGATTTCGGCCCATACATCGGCCGGGAGTGGCTCAGTCGCGATGATCAGGCTTTGCGCGGCCAGTTGATGTTTGTTCAACGGGGGCAGGGTGCTGGCATAACCTTCGACTGCCGGCACCACCCAATCGGCGCTCACCCGACCGTGCTCGGTTCGGACCTGGCCTGGCTTCCAGTCGAGCACCGCGCTTTGCTCGTAAATGCGCACACCCATCCGTTCGACGGATTCGGCCAGCCCCCGTACCAACCGTGCAGGCTGGATGGTCGCGCAGTGAGGTGAGTACAGGGCGCCGTACGCCTGGGCCACATTCAACTGTTCATGCAAGGCCTGGGGGCTCAACCAGTGGTAGTCGTCTTCCCCCAGGCCTTGCGCACGGACAGCATCGAGTTGTTCGCGCAGGCGCCGTTCTTGCTCGGGATAACGTGCCGCGCAGTACAGCACGCCGCCTTTGCGCAGCTCGCAATCGATGCCTTCGAGGTGGCACACTCGCGCCACCTCGTCGGGGATTGCATGCAGCAGTTGGTAACCCGCGTGACGTTGCGCGGCAGGTAAGGGGCCCAGGAGCCGGTCTTCGCCCAGCAGGTTGCCCATCAACCAGCCGCCATTACGGCCGGAGGCGCCGAAGCCGGCAATCTGTGCTTCAACGATGACGATGTTCAGGTGCGGTGCTTGCTGTTTAAGGTAATAGGCCGTCCAGAGGCCACTGTAACCGGCGCCGATAATCACAACGTCTGCTTGCAGATCCTGATACAACGCCGGGCGCGGCGTCAGCGCCTCGCCGAGTTGCTCCATCCACAAACTCACACCACCCCAGCCAGACATCCCATGCTCCATCGGTTGATTGCCGATAGAGATTAATGCGCTGCGACGGGGGCTGTGTTATCTGCGGGCACGCGCGCAATTGGCTTTCAACCACGCCTTGGGTGTGCAGCCGGTATGACTTCGGAAGGCCTTGTAGAACGCCGAGGTGGAATTGAATCCGGCACTCGCCGCAAGGGCATCGATGGGCGCGTTTTCACCGTGATTGGCCAGGTGCTCAAGCAGGTAGGCCAACCGGGCTTGGGTCACGTAGCGATAGAAGCTTTGTCCCAGCACTTGATTCAGCAGGTAAGACAGCTGGTTGCGACTGTACCCGGTGGCGCTGGCAATCCGTGCAAGGTCCAGATCCGGGTCGAGGAAGGGCTGCTGGCGCGTGAAATAGTCGGCCAAGTCTCGCGCCATGAACGTCAGCTGACGCGCCGAGAGCCCCAGTTTACTGATGGCCGGGGCGTGGCGCCCAGTCTGGGGCTCGCTGTCGCGCACCAGTGAGGCATATTCGTTTATGCGAAGGATCAGGCCATCACATACCGTGATGGCTTCGCTGGTGCGAAAAACCACCCGCTCGCCACTGCCTTTCAGCGCTGTCTGGTACTGGATGAATGCGGTACAGCCATCTGCACGGATGCGGTCGTTGTGTTCAAGATACTCGTCGGGATGACGCGGTAGCGTGCTGGTGATGTAAGCGCGCAACTCGGTCAGGCCCATGCTGCGGTTCTGGAAAAAATCGTTGTACTGCACTTGCGGGTGATAAATCGCGAGAATCGCCTCCAAGTCGCGGCGTTTCCACGCCATGTGGTAACGCAGCACCACTTCGAGGGTCAGCGCTGTCTGTTCGGCGGTATCTGGCGGAAGAAGAGGCATTGGCTGACCGGCGTGACACTGAGGGCTAGCGCCAGTCTAGCCCTGCAGTGGCTCACTGGACAAATACAGCCGCCGCATACCTGAGCTCGCCAAGATTTCAATGGGGCGGACGCCAGATGCGAGTCTCGTTTCCCGCTCCAATTATTGTTCCATGGGCTCCACTGAACTCCATGGTGAAAGAAAAAAGGACCTTCGGGTAATGCCAGTCAGTTAAGGATCAAACGATACAAGCCTGTGGGAGCAAAGAGCTGCGCCATATCTGGCGCAGCCAGCACGGTTACAGCGAAGCGAGTGCGGCCTGTTTGGGTTTGACCAGTGCCAGATACACCCCCGCACCATTGCCAGGAGCGATGTAGTTGGCGTCGCACAGGTCGGTCACCAGGGTCGGGGCCATGGTCAGCTCAAGCGGGGGAGCTGTTGCGTATCGGGCAGCGCTGTCGCTCAGGCTTTCGCTGAAGGTGTTCAGAAACTCTTCGCAGGTCGCGAATTTTCCATAGCTGTAGCCACCCTGCTGGTCCCGGTAAAAGCGTGAGTAGACCAGCAGTACGATGCCCCAGCGCTCGATGATTTCGTTGGGCTCAGTCCAGGCAATGGGCTTGATCAGGTCTTTACGAATGCCCTTGATTTTGTTGTAAGCGTCCTTGTTGTTGTGAACGATCTTGAACTCGATAGCTTTCGACGGTGCTTCGCCGTAGCTGTCTTCGACCCAGATATCGACCTTGCGCCGTTCGGCGGCGATCAGCCAACGGGGAACGTTGATGCGGGCGGGCAGGGCGCTGTCCGGCTTGAACGCTTCACAATCATCCAACTGTCCACCGAGACCGAACCGATCACGATGGATGTCCAGCAGAGCTGCCGACTCCAGGCTCAGCCACAGCTCTGGCGCTACGGTGACGACGATTGATTTGAGCATGCGTTTGCGTTCTTCTTGTTGCAGATGGGTCAGCAGAAAATCGGTAAAGGCGGGTACACAGGACATGGGATCTCCGTATCAGGTCCGAGAGGTGGCACAAGGTTGATCAACCGGCCGACATCATAGAACGGGGCAGCGGGAAAAACTGCTGCGCCGACGGACTTTCTCAAGCCACGGAGCTTGCGTTCGCCGCATGCGATGACGCAGGCGCCTCGATCTGGCGAGCATTCTCGTTTGATGGAGTGTTCGGTTTCATTAGACCCCGGCAGCTTGTAGGGAAATTCCTACGCCATCATCCAAAATTCCTAAGCCTAAATAGGACTGCTCTGATTTTATGCTTAATGGCGCATGGCTATTATTCAAGGGCCGGGGTGGCAATCCTGAGATCTATCCAAGACATACCGCGCTTGGATTGCGTTCGGACAATTCAGGGAAGGCGGTTGCGGACAGAAAGGGGATCTGCATCGTGCTGAAACATATCGGTGTAACCGATCTTTGCGTAGGAATGTACGTCCAGGAGCTCTCTGGTTCCTGTGTAGAACGTCCATTTTGGAACAAGAGCTTCCTGATCCAGAATGAAGAGGTGCTGGAAAAAATCCTTGTTTCGGGCATCGCCGGTGCGTGGATCGACCCTTCAAAAGGGGCGGATGTGCCAGCCTCTGCGCCTGATGAAAGCCTTGTGCAGGCGGATCATGGTGAACAGCAACCCCCTTGTGCGTCGAACCGGCCTTGCGCCCAAGCCGCCGGCCCCCATCCCCGGGTGCCCATGAGCGAAGAGTTGTCGAGGGCGCTCAAGCTTTGCTCCAGTTCCAAGGCTGCGGTCATGGAGATGTTCGGCGACTTGCGAATGGGACGGATCGTTCAGCTCGATCGCGTCACGGACATGGTGGGTGAGATATCCGACTCGCTGTTACGTCATCCTGACGCACTGCTCAGTCTGGTGCGCCTCAAGAACGCCGATGAATATACCTACATGCATTCCGTCGCGGTCTGTGGGTTGATGATTGGTTTGGCTCGTCAACTGGATCTACCACCGCAACTGGTGGAGGAAGCCGGGTTGGCTGGCTTGCTGCATGACGTGGGCAAGATGACGATACCCACGGCGATCCTGGCTAAACCATTAGCTTTGAATGACAGCGAATATACGACGATGCGCACCCACCCTGAGGCGGGAGTCAGGATGCTGGCCGACAGCAGCCATTTCACGGCCCGGGTGCTGGACGTTTGTCTGCATCACCATGAGAAGGTGGACGGCAGTGGTTATCCCCATAAGTTATGTGGAACCCAAATCAGCCTGTTCGCGCGCATGGCAGCCGTCTGTGACGTGTATGACGCCGTGACGTCCGACCGGCCTTATCGAGATCGCTGGTGCCCCGCCGAATCCATTCGAAAAATGGCCGGATGGACTGGGCATTTCGATCAGAAAGTGTTTCACGCCTTCGTCAAATGCATTGGCATCTATCCGGTGGGCGCTTTGGTGCGCCTGCAAAGCGGCAGGTTGGCGGTGGTCATGGAACAGCACACCGAATGTTTGCTCACGCCCAGGGTGAAGGTTTTCTTCTCGGCGTCGAGTCGCACGCCGCTGCCGCCCGAAAGCGTTGATCTGGCCTGCGGGCAGGACAGTATTGTCAGCTTCGAGTCGGAGAAAACCTGGGGTTTCAAGAACCTTGAAGCGCTCTGGGCCGGCAAGGTGCAAGGCTGCGAGGCGCGTTTTGGGTAGCGCGGTGCGAGCCTGAGTTTATTACCAGCGCTTGCCGCTGGTTTTTTTTTGCGTTCCAGGGTTCCGTCAGCGGCGCGTAGGAATTCTCCTACGACGCCGCCGCAATCCTTAGCTGTAAATCAGGATGCTCCGATAGTTCCATCGCTATTACTTGGCCATCATCTCTTCAAGCGAACAAAACCGGGCATCCCAAGGGTGGATGTCTGCGCAGGATCCCGCCGGATCCGCACTGAACTGGAGAGATGAAGGTGAAAGGACAGGTAATTTCCTCCCCCCTGATCTTGCTGATGCTGCCCGTGGGGCTGACGGGAGCGCTCGGTTGCGCCGCGATTCTGATCAACGCGGACTTCACCCTGCGCAGTGCGGTCAGTTGCGCTTTTGTCTTGCTGGGCTCGTTGTTCATGGGCATGTGGAACAAGCGTTTGGCGAGTACCCGTTTGCACGCCCGGCAAGCCGATCAGCCAGGTCATCTACCGCTGGCCGTTTCACCCGATGAAGGGCTGGGCGAAGTATGCGCGCAGGTACTGCCGATCTGGAGCCACCAGATCGATGCGGCGCGCATCCTCAGCGAGGAATCGATCCTCAAGCTGAGCAACCGCTTCGCGACGCTGTCGGGGGACATCGGTACTTCTGCTACCCATGGCACAGGCGAAAACGTTGCCGCGCAGATAGCGGGGGTGTTGGTTGCCCTGCAGTTCCAGGATCGGGTCGGCCAGATGCTTTCCCTGGTCAACAACGATCTGCGCAAGCTGCATGCGCATATCGTCGAACGCCAGCAACTGGCCCTCACCGGCGATACGCCTGCCCCGATCGACGCGGATACCTGGCTCGAACAACTGGCAAGCACCTACACGATGCCTGAACAACACGCGATCCATCACGGTAAACCTGTGGTGAGCAGCTCTTCATCCGAGATCACTTTTTTCTAGGGAGTTTCCCCATGAGCAAAACCATCCTGATTGTCGATGACTCTGCTTCCATTCGCCAAGTGGTGAGCATCACCTTGAAGGGCGCCGGATACGAGGTCATCGAAGGTGTCGACGGGCGCGACGCCCTGACCAAGCTCGACGGACGCAAGATCCACCTGATCGTCAGTGACGTGAACATGCCGAACATGGATGGCCTGAGCTTCATCAAGGCCGCCAAACAACTGCCGGCCTACAAGTTCACGCCCGTGATCATGCTGACCACCGAAACCGGTGAGGCCATGAAGCAACAGGGCCAGGCCGTCGGTGCCAAGGCATGGATGGTCAAGCCCTTCCAGCCGGCTCAGATGCTGGGTGCCGTCTCCAAACTGATCATGCCGTAGCGCTGCCCAGAGTCCCTGGGAAGGAGGTTGTCATGACAAACACCACGGCTTGTCTGCGTCGGATCCTGGTTCTCGAAGGGCCGCTGACCATTTACACCGCTGCTGAACGCAAAGACCTGTTGCTGGAGCTGTTTCCCTTGGCCCAGGAGGTCGAAATGGACCTGGGGGGCGTGGACGAAATGGATACCGCCGGGCTCCAGTTGCTGGTGCTGATCAAGCAGGAATCACTGCGTCACGGCTCCAGTCTGCTGCTGAGCAATCACAGCACAGCGGTGCTCGATGCACTGGATATGAGCGGGCTGCACAGCTTTTTCGACGAGTCGACGACCCGTCGGCAGAGAGGTTGAAACCATGAGTTCGCCCATGAATCTGGACGATGTGCTACAGACGTTCATCGCCGAAAGCCAGGAGCTTCTGCTCCTGATGGAAGACGCGCTGTTGCAGATCGAACAGGCGCCGGACGATATGGACACCATCAACGCGCTGTTTCGCGTCGCCCATACCATCAAAGGTTCCGCCGGCCTGTTCGGCTTCACGCCGATCGTTGCCTTTACCCACGTGGCGGAAAGCGTACTGGATCGGGTCCGTGGACATGAACTGCGGGTGGACGAGTCGCTGAGTGCCTTGTTCCTGGAAGTGCGGGACCACCTGTGCACGCTGATTGAATTGCTTGCCAGCCACGGTGACTTGCAAGGCATGACCGCAGCGCATGAGCGGCAGGGCGCGGCGTTGGTCGAGCGTCTCAACCGTTACCTGGAAAACCGTCACGAACCTGAGCCGTCCCAGGCACCGATCGAGCCGCCGCAATCGGCTTGTGCCGCGCGTTGGCATCTGTCCCTTCGCCTGTGTCCGGACGTCCTGCGTAACGGTATGGATCCGCTGTCGTTGCTGCGCTACCTCAACAGTTTCGGCCAAATCGGCGCCGTCGTGTGCATCACCGATGGTATGCCGGGTATCGCAACGATGGATCCGGAAGCGTGTTACCTGGGGTTTGAACTGGGGTTTGTCAGCGATGCCGGCCAGGCCACCATTGAAGGGGCGTTCGACTTCGTTCGCGAGGGTAGCCAGATCTGCGTGTTGCCGTGCAACGGCGACCTGACAGGTTTCCGGGCGCTGATCGGCCGACTCGATGCTGAGCCCGATGCCATGGTGGAGGCATTCATCGCCTGTGGTTCCGTGACCCGTGAGGATTGGCTGGCCGGTTCGTCTCCTGACGAGTCGACGACCGTTGCGGTTGCCCCCGTGGTGCCAGACCAGGCGATGCGCGATGACGTGACCAAGAGCCGGATGGCAAAAGAGGCCCGTCCGGCCGAAGGTAATCTGATTCGGGTCGACGCCGGCAAACTGGATCAACTGATCAACCTGGTGGGCGAGCTGATCATCGCCGGCGCTGGCGCCAACCTGGGGGCCATCCAAAGTGGCATCGGCGAGCTGATTGAAGCGACAAGTTCGCTCTCGCGTCTTGTCGAAGAAGTGCGCGACTGTGCCCTGACCCTGCGAATGGTGCAGATTGGCGGCACATTCAACCGCTTCCAGCGGGTGGTGCGCGATGTCTCCAAGGAGCTGGGCAAGGACATCGTCTTGCAGGTCCTTGGCGCCGAGACCGAGCTGGACAAGACGGTGGTCGAGCGCATCGGCGATCCCCTGACCCACCTGGTGCGCAACGCCATGGACCACGGCATCGAACCTTCCCAACTGCGCCGTGACCGTGGCAAGCCGGAGCAGGGCACGGTTTGCCTCAATGCCTATCACGAGGCTAACAGCATCGTCATTGAAGTCAGTGACGACGGTGGTGGCTTGAACAAGCAACGCATCCTGGCCAAGGCGATGGAGCGCGGCCTGGTTGCCGAAGGGCAACAGTTGGCCGACGGCGACATTCTCAACCTGATTTTCGAACCCGGCTTTTCCACGGCCGATCAGGTCAGCAACCTGTCCGGGCGCGGCGTGGGGATGGATGTCGTCAAACGGAACATCCTGGCCCTGCGCGGTTCGGTCAATCTGGAAAGCGAGGAGGGCGTGGGCACCACGGTGCGTATCCGCCTGCCGCTAACCCTGGCCATCATCGATGGTTTTCTGATCGGGGTCGGCAATGCCTCTTATGTCGTGCCTCTGGACCTGGTCGAGGAGTGCATCGAGTTGTCGACCGATGACGGCGGTAATCAGGAGTTTCTCGATCTGCGGGGCTCGGTTCTTCCGGTCCTGCGCCTGCGCGAGATGTTCGCCATCGATGAGCCTAACCACGGCCGTGAAAACATCGTGGTGGTGCATTACGCGGGGATGCGGGTGGGCCTGGTCGTCGATCAATTGCTGGGTGAGTTCCAGACGGTGATCAAGCCGCTGGGCAAGATTTTCGGTACAGCTCATGGACTGGGCGGCTTCACCATCCTGGGGAACGGAGCAGTCGCGTTGATCCTGGATATTCCCAAACTACTCGGGCAAGTCGTCAGCCAACAGAAGCACGGTACGACCCTCAGCCCTGAATTGACTCAATAGTTTTCCCTGGAGTACAGCATCATGACCGTCAAAAAAAATATCTCGCTGCTGGTCGCCTCTGCTCTGTTGGGCATCCTGGTCCTGGTCAGTCTCAGTCTTTATCTGATGGGTGGGGTCAGGAGCACCGCCAGCTATGCGCAAGTCAATACCGTGCCCAGCCTGCAGTTGCTGGATCAAGTGGCCTTGGCGCTGGCCGATAACCACAGCCGCCAATGGCAGAGCCTGTCCGGACCTGCCGGTAATTCCCAGCAAAGTGACAAGGAGTCGGTCCTCCAGGCACTCGATCGCTACCAGAAAGAGTTCGTCTCCGACGATCGTGATGCAACGCTGCTCAGCGCCTTGCGCAGTACAGTCAACGAATACAACCGGGGCGTGGAACGTTTCGACAATGCCCTCAGGAGTGCAGCTCCTGAAGCCCGTAGTCTGCTGCTCGAGCTGGAGGTGACGCGTGAAAAGGTCACTTCCGCCTTGAATGATATCCGCCAGTACAACCTGGACCTGGGAAGTAAAAAGGCGGCGATCGCGGCGTCGACCGAACAGACGGCGATCTACAGCATTGCCTTGATCGGCGGCGCCACCTTGCTGGTCATCGGCTTGATCGGTTTCTTCCTGGTACGCCGGCTGCTGCATACCTTGGGCGGCGAGCCCGACGATCTGCGCCTGCTGGCCGAGCGGTTCGTGGCTGGTCAACTGGATATGCAAAGTAGCCGCAATGGCCTTGAGCGCACCGGACTGATGGGATCCATGGATCGCCTGAGCGCAACCTTGAATCAACTGATCAACGAAATGAATCACATGTCCGCGGAGCACGACAAAGGCGACATCGACGTGCAAATCAATGCGGCAGGCTTCGCTGGCAGCTATGGGCTGATGGCACAAGGCATCAACAACATGGTCGTCGGGCATATCAACGTCAAGAAGCAAGCCATGGCCTGTATCAAATCGATCAGTGAGGGCGATCTGCAGGCGCCCCTCCAGGCGTTCCCCGGCAAGAAGGCTTTCATAAACGTCACCATCGAGCATCTTCGCAGCACCATCGTGGCGTTGATCGAAGAGATGCGTCACATGTCGGACGAGCATGAGAAAGGTGACATCGATGTGCATATCGACGTACAGCGATTCCAAGGTTCGTACCGTCAGATCGCCCAAGGCATCAACGACATGGTCGATGGCCACATCAGCGTGAAGAAACAGGCCATGGCTTGCATACGCTCCTTCGGTGAAGGCGACCTGTCGGCGCCCCTGGCGCAGTTCCCCGGCAAAAAAGCCTTTATCAACGACAACATCGAACAACTGCGCCGCAACATCCAGGCACTGATCGAAGACACCCAGATGCTCAGCGAGAATGCCGTGATCGGCCGGCTCGATACCCGTGCGGACAGTACTCGTCATCAAGGGGATTTCCGCCGCATCGTGGCGGGGATCAATAGCACGCTGGACTCGATTGTCGCGCCGCTCAGCGAGGCGATGGACGTCATGGTGGCCCTGTCCGGTGGTGACCTGACCCGCAGCGTCAAAGGTGATTACCAGGGCAGCCTGCAAGACCTGAAGAACGCGGTCAACGAAACGGTGAGCAAACTCTCGCAGATCATCGGCGAAGTTCGCAGTTCCGCCGATTCGCTCTCCAGCGCTTCGGAAGAGATTTCCGCCACGGCCCAGAGCATTAGCCAGTCGGCTTCGGTACAGGCGGCGTCGGTTGAAGAGACGTCGGCGTCGATGGAGCAAATGTCGGCGTCGATTTCGCAGAACACCGAGAACGCCAAGGTGACCGATGGCATGGCCGGCAAGGCGAGCAAGGAAGCGAGCGAGGGCGGACAGGCCGTCAAGGACACCGTCTCGGCCATGAAAACCATCGCGGAGAAGATTGGGATCGTCGATTCGATCGCCTATCAGACGAATCTGCTGGCGCTCAACGCGGCCATCGAAGCGGCTCGTGCCGGCGAACACGGCAAGGGCTTCGCGGTCGTCGCCGCTGAGGTGCGCAAGCTCGCCGAACGTAGCCAGATCGCGGCGCAGGAAATCGGCCAGGTGGCCAAAAACAGTGTCGCCCTGGCTGAACGGGCCGGCAACCTGCTGGATGAAATCGTGCCCTCGATCACCAAGACTTCCGATTTGGTCCAGGAGATCGCCGCGGCGTCCGAAGAGCAGTCCATCGGCTCCGAGCAGATCAATACCGCCATGTCGCAGATGAGCCAGATCACTCAGCAAAACGCCTCGGCTTCCGAAGAGCTGGCCGCCACCGCCGAGGAAATGAGCAGCCAGGCCGAACAGTTGCAGGAGTTGATGGGCTTTTTCACCCTGCAGGGTCGGGTGGCGGTGTCAGCCGTTCCTCGGGCCGCTGCTTCCAGTCTGGGCGGCGTGCAAAGCAGTGAGCATGCCCAGGAAGGCGGTTTCATTCGCTTCGGGAGTTGAGCCATGGACGCTGCAGTCTTGAGCCATTTCGAGTATGCGCCGCAGAGTCCGTGTGACAGCGAATTCCTGCAGTTTCTGACGTTCGTGTCCGCCAGGGAGGTCTATGCAATCGATACCTTGTGTGTGCGTGAAATCATCGAATACGGCCAGGTCACAAGCGTACCGATGATGCCGGATTTTATCCGCGGGGTGATCAACCTCCGCGGCTCGGTGGTCCCGGTGATCGATCTGCAGGCGCGCTTTGGCAAGGGCGCCACGCAGCAAGGCAACAGGACCTGCATCGTTGTCCTGGAACTGATCCAGGAAGGCGAACCCCACGTGCTGGGCATCGTCGTCGACTCGGTGAGCGAGGTGATCGAAATCGAGCTGGCCGACATCAAGGCCGCTCCAGCGATCGGAAACCGGATCCGTGAAGACTTCATTCGAGGGATGGTCAAGGTGCGAGGGGCGTTCCTGACGGTGCTTCAGCTCGACCAGGTGCTGTGTGTCAATGAGATCGCCAGCCAGTTGCATTGAGTCGTCGCGCCCAGGCGTGCGTACGTTGTCTTGAGAGGGGGCCGCCGCCTGCGGTGGGTCCCGAGGAGTGAACCATGTCCATATCCGCGTCGCGTTCGCCGGCCCCAGGGACGGCAGCCCCACAGTACCTGACCTTCAGCGTGGGTCAGGAGATGTTTGCGGTAGGTACCCTGTGCGTCCGGGAGATTGTCGAATACGGCCCGATTACCCCGTTGCCGATGGCGCCGCCAAAGGTTCGCGGCATCACCAACCTGCGCGGTGCGGCCATTCCAGTGCTGGATCTCGGATTGTGTTTTGGTGGCGCCCAGACTTTGGAAAACCCACGCACCTGCATCGTCATGCTGGAAGTCGACGGCAGCGGTGGTACAGGCCTGGTGGGCATCATCGTGGACGCCGTCAGCGAGGTGCTGGAGATACCGGCCGAGCAGATCGAACCGGCACCGGCACTCCAGGAGCGCCTTAGCCCTGAATTCGTGGTGGGGGTTGGCAAGCTCAGTGATCGTTTTGTCCTGTTGCTGGACATCGCACACCTGCTCAGTCGCAATGACTGGTCGGCACTCCTTGCTTCGAACATCAACGAAGGCGGGTTGAACGTATGAATGCCGTCCTCTCCGACAACGAGTTCCAGCAGTTTCGGTCAATGATTCACGAAATCGCCGGGATCAGCTTATCCGTTGCCAAGAAGCAACTGGTCAGTGGCCGCTTGGCCAAGCGCTTGCAGTTTTTCAACTTGACCAGCTACGGCAGCTATTACCGGTTGCTGATGAAGGACCGGGCCGAGTTGCAAATGGCGGTGGACTTGCTGACCACCAATGAAACCTACTTTTTCCGCGAACCCAAGCATTTCGAGTTTCTGCGCGACGTGATTCTTCCCGGGCTTCGTGGCAATGGCCCGGTGCGTATTTGGAGTGGTGCCTGCTCCACGGGAGAGGAACCCTACACCCTGGCCATGGTACTGGCCGACAGCTTGGGCACCCGGCCATGGGAGATCCTCGCTTCCGACATCAGTAGCCGGGTGCTGGAAAAAGCCGAGGGCGGACGCTACCCGCTGGATGGTATCCGCGGTATTCCCGAGGCGCTGTTGAACAAGTACTGCCTGAGGGGCGTGGGCTGCAACAACGGCATTTTCATGGTCGACCGCGCGTTGGCGTCACGGATTACCTTCACTTCGATCAACTTGAACAATGCGCTGCCTTCGGTGGGGCAGTTCGACGTGATCTTCCTGCGCAACGTGATGATCTATTTCGATAACCAGACCAAGTCCGAGGTGGTGAAGCGCTTGAGCAAACACCTGAGGCCGGGTGGCTATTTCATCGTGAGCCATTCGGAAAGCCTGAACGGCATCAGCGATGAATTGCAGGTGGTCAAGCCCTCGATCTATCGCAAACCGGATGCTTGAGATGGCTCGGGTGGTCGAATACTTCCTGCAGCCCGGCGAGGTGGCGTTCGGAGGGCGCCAGATGCGCTTATGTACGGTGCTGGGTTCCTGCGTTGCCCTGGTGTTCTGGCATCCGCAACGCTTGTTGGGCGGCATGTGTCATTTCATGTTGCCTCGTCGGGGAGGGCACGGCGCGGGACACCTGAACGGTCGTTATGCGACGGATGCCTTGATGCTGCTGTTCGAGTGCATTCATCAGGCGGGCGCCCGGCCCGAGCAGTTCGAGGTGAGCCTTTTTGGCGGGGCTGACATGTTTCCCGGGGTGGAGCGTGGTGACGCTATCGGCATTGGCCAACAGAACGTCAATGCCGCCATTCGCCTGATCCAGGACCATGGGTTGCAATGCCGGGCCTATCACGTAGGTGGCCGGGGGTATCGCCACTTGGTGTTCGATGTGAGCACCGGACGCCTTCAGCTCAATCATGCCGACTCGGTACGCAAAGTATTCGAATCGCCCAAGAGTAATGTCTGATGACGGATATCAAGGTCTTGATCGTTGATGATTCCGCCGTGGTGCGCCAGGTGCTGAGTGCAGTTCTGAACCAGGCCAGCGGGATCCAGGTGATCGATGTTGCCATCGATCCGATATACGCCATGGAGAAGATGAACAAACAATGGCCTGACGTCATCGTGTTGGACGTCGAGATGCCACGAATGGACGGCATCACCTTCCTGAAAAAACTCATGGCGCAAAAGCCTACGCCGGTGGTGATTTGCTCGACGCTGACAGAGAAGGGCGCCAAGACCACCTTGCAGGCATTGGCGGCTGGTGCTGTGAGTATCGTCACCAAGCCACAGTCCAACCTGCGGCAGTTCCTGACTGAAAACGCGGACGAACTGGTCCAGGCCGTCAGGGCGGCGGCGAAGGCCAACATGCGGTGCGTAGCGGGCGCCCGGGCGCCTGTCGAGGTAGCGCCCCGGCTCAGTGCCGATTCGATCCTGCCCCCTGCGTCCGTAGCCATGGCCCGCACGACTGAAAGCATCGTGGCCATAGGCACTTCCACCGGGGGCACCCTGGCCCTGGAACAGGTTCTCCAAGGGTTGTCGCGGGTATGTCCTGGCATCGTCGTCGTGCAGCATATGCCGGAGAAGTTCACCGCCGCCTTCGCCGAGCGTCTCAATCACGTTTGTGAGATCGAGGTCCGTGAGGCGGTACAGGGCGATCGCATCATTCCCGGGCGTGCGCTGATCGCACCGGGTGGCAACCATATGCTGGTCAAGCGCAGTGGTGCCCAGTACCAGGTGGATATTGTCCAAGGGCCTCCCGTCAGCCGGCATCGACCCTCGGTGGATGTACTGTTCCGTTCGGTCGCACGTAGCGCCGGCAGCAATGCCTTGGGCATCATCATGACGGGCATGGGGGATGATGGCGCTCGCGGACTCAAGGAAATGCGCGATGCCGGCGCCAGGACCCTGGGTCAGGACGAAGCGTCTTGCGTGGTGTATGGAATGCCGCGCGAGGCATTCAAGCTGGGCGCGGTCGAGCGCGAGCTGCCTCTGGAGCAGATCGCTTCAGCCATCCTTGGCGTCCGCGGGCATCCAACCTGAATCGCGCCGTTTTCAGACCAGCCCTTCATTCAAGGCATAGCGCACCAGGTCTGTGCTGGTGGCAAAGCACATCTTTTCCATCAGCCGAGTCTTATGCGTGCTGACGGTCTTGTTGCTGATCACCAGTTGTTCGGCGATCTGGTTGACACTCAGCCCTTGGGCCAGCATGCGCAGGATCTGGAATTCACGCGAGGTCAGGCTCTGCGAGGCGTTCTCGGGCGTCACACCGCTGCTCTGCAGGGCGATCTGTTCGGCCAGTTGCGGGTCGAGGTAGCGTGCGCCGGTGCTCACCTTGCGGATCGCCGCCAGCAGCGCTTCCGGGTCGCGGTCCTTGGTCATGTAGCCTGAGGCGCCGGCGCGTAGGGCTCGCTGGGCAATGTGGGCTTCATTGTGCATGCTCAGGATGAGCATCGGCAGCTTGGGGTAATGGGCGTGGATACGGCCGATCAGGTCCTCGCCACTCGAACCGGGCATGGTCATGTCGAGCAGGAGCACATCGATATCGGTATGGCGCAACAACTCCAGGACCTGGGCTCCGTTCTCTGCTTCCGCCACCACGGCAATATCCTTGACCAGCGCGAACAATTGCTTGAGGCCTTCGCGCATGATCGTGTGATCGTCGGCCACCATTAAACGGATCATGAGTCTTGACTCCTTGAAGCCGGTACACGTAATTGGACAGTGGTGCCGCTGCCAGGGGTGCTGGATATGGTGGTGGTTCCCCCCAGGGTCAGGCCCCGTTCGCGCATTCCCAGCAAGCCGAGGGTCCTGGACGCTTGTTCGCGTTGCTCGAAGCCTTTGCCGTTGTCGATGATTTCCAGTGACCAGCCGTTCTCGCCTTGCTCGAACCTGATATCGACCCGAGTGGCTTCGGCGTGTCGGGCGATGTTGGTCAGCGACTCCTGGGCGATCCTGAATGCAGCGGTTGCACTGGCATCGTCCAAATGGATTTTCTGCGGGTGAATCTGCAGGTTGCAGTCGATGCCCTGTTGCTGCTTGAACGTATCGCTCAGCCATTCCAGTGACGCGGCGATACCCATGTTGAGGATCGAGGGGCGCAGGCTGGTGGAAATGTTCCTGACCACCTGCACCGTTTGGTCGATCAGTTGCAGCAGGCGTGCCACTTGTTCGCTGAGCTGGGGCAGTTGCTCGCCGTACTGGAAGCGCAGCAGCGAAGTGCCCATGCGTATGGCGGTCAGATGTTGTCCGAGCTCATCGTGGATCTCCTGCGCAATGAGCTTGCGTTCCTCCTCCCGCGCACTTTCCCGACTGGACATCAATTGGCGCAGTTGCTTGTTGAGCGAAGCCAGGCGCAGTTCGGCCAGGCGCAGCTGCGATATGTCGCGAACGACAGCCAGCACGGTGGCGATTTTCCCCTGGATGTCCTGCTCGGGAACCAGACTGATGTGATAGACGCGCTGCAATCGATGTTGCTCGGTGAGCACATACTCATGCTCCAGAGGCTGGCCTTTTTCCACTGCTTCGATGACGGCTGCATGGAACAATTGGCTCTGCAGGTTTTTCGGCAGGATCTCGAGCAGGTCCTTGTGCAGCAAATCGATTTGCGGGCGATCCAACCAGGCTTCCAATGCCGGATTGACGAACAGCAGTTTCGCCGTTCGACTCAATCGTGCGATACCGTCTGGAGAGTTCTCAACCAGTGTGCCAATTTCCTGCTGCCTAGCCAGTTCGTTGCGCTGAGCTTCCAGGATATCGGTAATGTTGCGAGCAATGCATACCAGGCGATGCAAGCGTCCATTTGAATCCGCTACGGGTACCAGATTGAAATGGACGACGAGTGAGTGCTGACCGCAAGGCAGGTGTGCATCCAGTTCGATGGGAGCACCTACGGCAAGGCAGTGCAGACAGATAGCCTCGACGATACTGGCGGCCTCTTTTTCCAGGCAATGGCCCAGCGATTGGCCGATCAGGTCCGAATGACTTTTGGCGAGCATTTCGCACAGCTTTGGATTGGCCTCCAGGCAACTGAGCTGCTGGTCGGCATCCACGGCGAGCAGGCAAAGCATGTCTTGCGAATGATCGAAGACTTCGCGGTAACGGCGTTCGCTTTGCGCCAGGTGGTTATGGGCCGAGCAGCGCTCCCAGGCGATGGCACCGATATGGCTGGCCATTTGTGCATGCTTGCGGTCCTGCTCGCTCAGTGAGGTGTCGCCGCCGACGAACAATAGGATGGCGCCCATCGTGATACCGGTCTTATTGACCACCGGTTCTACCCAACAACCCCGATAACCTGCCTGCAAGGCGGGCTGGCTGAACGCGAGGTCCGGGGCATCGCTCCTTAAATCAGATATGAAATGGTGGTGTTCGAACAGTTCAGGATGTCGATCAAGATCTTCGGCCAGACAGGTTGCAATCGGGAGCGTGCCCGAAGGGGAGGCGCGAAGGGGCTCGTCGCCAGGCACAGCCTTGAAGGCCATGACGTTGTGGAACTCGGGCGTCAGAATATCCAGGTAGGCGCCGAGCAGTGGCAGCACCTCCAGGAGTGTGTCGTGAGTGACCATTTTTTGAAAAATGGCGGAGCGCGCATTCTCGGCTCGCTCCTGTCGGCGCAACGCACTGATATCCTGGGCTGTGACCAGCACCCCGCACAGCTCGCCTGTTTCGTCCTGCTCTGGCGTCAGGTGGCACAGGAAATCCACGGAACGACGTGAATGCGAGCCCCTGTTTTCCAGCAGGAACGTATTGGCTACGCCGGTTGACAGCGTGAGTTCCACTTGCGTGCGAAAATATTCGTCGAGCTGATTGGGCGTCGAGGCGCGTTCGGTAATGTGAGTGTTGGGAAATCCGCGGGTGCGCTCAAGCTCGGGATTGGCATAGATCTGTTGTCCAAGCCGGTTATAGCGAAGAATGATGTTTTGTGAGTTTTTGGCCAGTGAAAGGTACTTCTGTTCGTTATTGAACAGTGCTTTGCGCAAGGCAAGATGCTCACTGATGTCTTCCAGCTGCGAAACAAAGTAAAGCGCCTCGGCATCAGCGTTACGGGCGATGCCCAGGGTCAAACGTGCCCACAGCGTGCTGCCGTCCTTACGGATGTAGCGTTTCTCCAGGGTCAGGCTCGTGCGGTGTCCCTGGATGAGCCTGTGCAATTCCTCTTTATTGATATCGACGTCGTCCGGATGCGTCAAACGCTGGAAGGATGTGGCGCGAAGTTCTTCTTCGGTGTAGCCAAGCATCTGACACAGCATTCGATTGGCCGCGATCCATTCACCGCTCATTCGCAATAAGGCCAGGCCCGTGCCGGCAGAATCGAACGCCAGGCGATAATCCTGTTCGGCAAGGTGGACGAGTTCGGCGCGGCGGACTTTCACCAAGTAGGTCGATTGTTGTGCCTTGTAGTCGAGGGTCACTTTCAGCGTGTCGCCGCTGGCCGAGGTAATCTGGAAATACCAGTTCCCCTTGAGTCGCGCATGGGTCAGGTGCTGTTCAAACGTCAGCGGCTTGAGCGAAAACAACGCAGGCGAGGGCATCAGGGCGGCGACGCTCTCGCTCAGCCCCAGCAGTCCGCTGGCGCAGTCATCCATGATGAGCAACGATCCTTGGGCATCCAGCAACACGACACCCACATCATCCGCATCCTGCGTGAACGGTGTTGCTACCGCCATGGCTGCATCCATTCGCCCCATCCTCTGGTCACCGTTCTTGAGCATAGCTTAAGTCTTGAAACCGAAATCGAGTGTTCGACTATGGTCATAAGGCTATCCCACAAGCTTTTGATCAATGCTGGGCGGTACCGGCAGGTTGTGTAGCCGGCGGACGAAAGGAAAGGAGTCCCGTTGGACAGAAATCAGGGATGCGACCACAATGATATCGCTGTGATATTAGCGGTGCCGCCAACGGAATGAGCGTGCTTATGCGAGCAGCTTCAAAACAGAGGGTCAGTCTGCGCAGATGGATCTGGCGGGCGTTTGCCAGTACGAGCCTGTTGCCACTCATCTTGGTGGAAGGGGTGCTGATCACCGCTTATTTCATCACGAACCAGTCCATTCGAAGTTCTCAGATCGAGCACCTGCATCAAAGTGCAACGCGAGACATCCAGATATCGGTTCAGCAGAATGCATTGTTGGTGCAAGGACAGTTGGAGCGGATCCACAAGGCGATCGACCTCTATGCCAAGTCCACTGAGCATGAACTCACCGAAAACCAGAATCTCACGGCGGCATCGCTGTCATCGAGTGCTGACGGGGTCCGCTACAGTGCGGTAAACGACGGCGCATCCGCCTCGTTTTATTCGAATATCACTGCCCCGCAAAAGCAGGATCTCTACAAGATCTCTCTCCTGGCAAATCAGGATTTCATGATGAAGCAGTTGAAGGATGGGGATCCGTTGATTGCCAGCATCTATTTCAACAGTTGGGACAGCTATAACCGGATTTATCCCTGGTTCAATACGCTCGAACAGTACCCCCACGATATGGATATCACCCGATACAACTTCTACTACCTGGCCGATGCACAGCACAATCCTGATAAAAAAGTAGTCTGGACGGACGTCTACCTGGACCCCGCGGGTCTGGGGTGGATGATGTCTGCCATTGCGCCGGTCTATAAGGGAGACTTTCTCGAGGGGGTCGCCGGAGTTGATGTCACGGTCGACGGTATCTTGAAGCGAATAGAGCAGTTGCAGATGCCGTGGGACGGCTACCTGATGCTGGTCAATAACAAGCTCGATGTCATGGCGGTACCCAAGGCGGGTCAACGTGATTTCTCCCTGCGAGTCGAGAACCAGCCCGCCGCAGAGCCTGTCGAGCGCGAACGTTTGCAGTCTCCGGATTTAAATCTCACCCGTCATCCGGACCTCGCCAGTCTCAATCAGAACTTACCGGACCATCCGCAGGGCATCGTCGCCCTGACGTTGAATGGACGGCCTCATCTGGTCGCCTGGAACGAGATCCCGTCCACTGGCTGGTTCCTGCTGGCGGTGGTGGACGAAGCGGCGGTCATGCAGGAAACCAATCTGCTCGCCAGTCATTACCGCGAAGTGGGTTATCTGTTGGTCGCGGGGCTGGTCCTGTTCTACGCCTTGTTCTTTGCCTTCATGTGGTGGCGAACACGGGATCTCAGTCGCCAATTGAGCGCGCCGGTGCAGGGGGTCTCACGAATGATGCGAGAAATCGGCCGGGGTAACTGGCAACCGGCGGAGAGCCCCTCCGATATCTCCGAACTCTGGTCAATGTCCAACCAGGCACTGGGAATGGGCAGGCAGTTGGCCCAGGCCGAATTCGTTCGCAGTTCCACACAGCAGCGTCTCGAGTTGGTCATGGAGAGTTTTGCCGAAGGGCTCTGGGAGTATTACCCCCAGCGGCAGCGTTTTATTCTCAAGGGCGCCCTGTGCCAGCGTTTCGGCTTTGCCGCCAATGAAGTACCGATGGCGACACTGCTGGAGAACATTCCCATTGAAGACAGGCAGGCCTTCATGGGGTTTCTGGAGGAGGCCAGGGGCACTGCCAGCGTGGCGCCGGAAGCGGAGTTCCGGATCAGGGACGTGCAGGGCAAGTTGATCTGGATCCTCTGCCGGGGCCGTATGCTGGAACCCTCGCGGCTTGAGGATGCCAGTGTCGTGGTGGTGGCGTGTGTCGACATTACGACGCTCAAGCAGACCCAGCTGGATCTGCGGGAGAAAACCCTGGAGGCAGAGGCCGCCAGTACGGCCAAGTCCAAGTTCATCTCCAGCATGAGCCATGAGTTGCGTACGCCGTTGAATGCAATCTACGGGTTTGCCCAGCTGGGGCTCATGCAGCCGCCTGACGAGGCATCGCAGCAAACGGCCAACCTGCAGGAAATCATCGAGGCCAGCGAGCACCTCATGCAGTTGGTTGACGATCTGCTCGAACTCTCCAGTCTGCAGGCTGAGAGGCCTCTGCTGGATCTCAAGCCGGTGCACGTGGCGAGCCTGTTATCCAACTGCGCTGACATGGTCCAGCAGCAGATCGCTGCCCACGGCCAGACCCTGCACACCCATGCTCCTCTGGATACATGGCATGTCTGGGCGGATAAGCGCCGCCTCAAGCAGGTCCTGATCAATCTGTTATCCAATGCAATCAAGTACAACCGGCCCGGGGGGGACATCACCCTGGGGGCCACGGTTGTCGAGGGGGGAGCCCGGTTGCGTCTTTATGTGACGGATACCGGCATGGGCATTCCCCCGGCGTTGCAGGCCGAGCTGTTCAGGCCCTTCCAGCGTTTGGGTAAAGAGAATTCTTCCATCCAGGGCACGGGCATTGGCTTGGCGCTGTGTCGGGACCTGGCACTGCTGATGCACGGCAGCATGGGCCTTGAAAGCCACGTCGAGGTGGGGTCGACTTTCTGGATCGACATGTGCTCGTCGGCTTTTCCAGCCCCCGGGGGCGATCCCACAGTGTCGGCGATTGGCTTGCCACGCGTGCTGTTGGTCAGCAGCAACCCCAAGGATGGTGAGGTGGTCCGAGAGGCACTGGCCGGTGATTTCGAGTTGCAACGGGTCACCACGTTGCCCGATGCCAGCGTCGTGCTTGATACCACGGCAGTCAGCGTATTGATTGTCGCCACCGCGGACCGTGTGCCTGTGCTGGACACTTTTTTCCGCAGTCTACGCACTAGGATCGCAGAGACTGCCCTGGCGATCGTCGTGGTTCGTGCGGCCGTCGATCACGCTTCGATTAGCCAACTGGAGTGCCAGGCCATCGTGGCTTCTCCCTTGGAGAGGCAGAGTATTCGTCACCTGGTATTGACGCTCGCCACGAAGAGGGCAGATGCATGTTCGCCAAAGTAAATGCTGAAAGCAGGATTGTCATTATCGACGATGTGCCCACCAATCTCCGGCTTCTGGATTCATGCTTGCGAGCCGTGGGCCTGCGCAACATCATGACCTTCAGCGACTCGGGCCAAGGACTGGACTGGCTGCTCTCGAACGCCTGGGACCTGGTGTTGCTGGACCTGGATATGCCCGCGCCCGATGGCTTCGAGATCCTTGAGCGCCTCAGCATACGTGATCGCACGGAGTCTCCGGTGATCATCGTAACGGCCCTGAATAACCAGACGAGCAGGCGAAAAGGACTGGAGAAGGGCGCCAACGACTTCATCTGCAAACCCATCGACCTGCCTGAGGTGCTGCTCAGGGTACGTAATTGCCTGGAGTTGGCGCAGGCGGCGAAGCAGTTGCGCGAGGTCAATGTCGAGCTCGAGCGCAAAGTCGAGCTACGTACGGCCCAACTGGCTTCCAGCTACAAGGCGATCAGCAGCAGCTTGAGTCGAGCAGCCAGCTATCGCGACGATGACACGGGGCATCACATTGTTCGTATTGGCGAGTCCGCCGCGTTATTGGCCAAGGCAATCGGCATGCCCTCCCAATGGTGCGACCTCATGAAGATGGCGGCGCCGATGCACGATATCGGGAAAATCGGCATTGCCGACGCCATTCTGCAAAAACCTGGAGCGTTGACACCGCAGGAAAGAGAGATCATGCAGGAACATGCCCGTATCGGTTATGAAATCCTGCATGACCCGGACGGTTCTCCCTTGACGGATCTGGCAGCGGAAATTGCCCTGGCGCATCACGAGCGCTGGGACGGCACCGGTTATCCCAAGGGATTGCGAGGTAAGGAGATTCCATTATCGGCAAGGATTGTGTCGATATGCGATGTGTATGACGCCATAAGAATGCCTAGAGCCTACAAACAGGCTTGGGATGTCGAGCGTTCGAGGCGTTACATCACCGATCAAGCCGGTACCCAGTTCGATCCCTCCCTGGTGGACGTCTTTTGTAACCTCTTTGATGAAATAGATCGTTTGCGCTTGCCCGATGCGCGAGAGGGCTGAGATTGTTCTATGAGCGTGCAGCTTTGGTATCTCCACGCCGGTTGCGGCGGGGATTGGCAACGGCCACATGCAGTGTGTGTCGCATGCTACTGGTCCTGTTGTAGCTTGGAAGCGGATCTTTCTATGATGATCTTGGAGCGCTTAGGATTACTCCCTCAATTCAATGGAGCAAGGCACGCTTTATGGAGATCGAATTTCGCGGTAATGGCATGCATGGGAATCCGTCTGTAGGTACATGCGATGAGTACGGTGTGAGCGGGATTACCAGCTTTGACGATCTGACCGAGGCTCGTCGTAAGATTGCAGAATCGCACCCAGGCTTTAAACCTCTGTTCTCGCTCGATGATCTGCACCAGGCTCGATACACGTCGGGCCATGCTCGCAGTCATTTAGGAATGGATGACGCCACCGAGGATGACATCGCGGGGCTGCCTCAAGAATGTTTTGAGAACGGTGAATATGTAGGTTATCCGACCACGAAAGCGGAGTTCGCAATCTGCCTTCGCAATTTCACGAACCTGGTAGCAGCTACGTCTTTCGAAGATGCTTGTGCTCATGGTTTGACGCTTGATGAGCAGGCCCTGCAGGAGTGGATTGGTTATCAGGAAAAACCTGTATCGATAATCGACCAGCCCATGTCAGCGCTTTTGGTACCCGTTCAGGAGTCTTACCAGGCGCTCGCTGCTTTTCCCAACGGTTATTTCACTTCCGATTTGGATCCTGCGAAAAACTTTGCGGTTGCGCGTCATTTTTCAGAAGCGCATGGCTATGAGCTAATGGGCGTAGGTGCCTCTTACATCGGCTTCATTCGTGCTGAGCCGCCTGACCTCTCTCTGGCCAATCTTGTTGCGAAAGACTTTTGCGCGCTCTACAACACGAGCATTGAAAAACTACAAGCACGCATTTTTGCGGTCGCTCAGGCGGTCTCGGGTCGGACTCATCTTTGGCTGCGTTATGTGGAGTGATAATTCCAAACAATCCGCGCCGGCCGCCTTTCGGATCGGTCAACTGCGTTAAGCCCAGCTCAGGAATAAGTCGGATAATCCACGTAGCCACGCTGATCACCACCGAAGAAGGTGCTCGGGTCTGGTGTATTGAGCGGTAACCCGTCGCGAATTCGCCGGGGCAGATCCGGGTTTGCCAGGAACGCTCTGCCGAACGCAATGATGTCCGCCCGGCCGTCGATCAAGGCCTGTTCCGCCGTCTTGGGGTCGTAGCCACCGGCGATCATCAACACGCCCTCCCATGCCGCACGTAATTGACCGATGATTTCATCCCAGCGTGGATCGAAGTGCTCGTCCTTGACGGTGCCAACCACGGCGGGCTCGACGAGGTGCAGATAGGCCAGCGTCCATTGGTTCAACGAGCGCACGATGTAGCCGAATGTCGCCTGCGGTGTCTGGTCGCCCATGCCCATGAACCGTCCCATCGGCGTCAAGCGTACGCCTACGCGCTCTGCGCCCACTTCGTCGACTACGGCGGCGACTACTTCCAATAACAGCCGTGCACGGTTTTCCAGGCTTCCACCGTAAGCATCCTCGCGCTGGTTACTGTTACTGTTGATGAACTGGTCCAGCAGATAACCATTGCCCGCATGAATTTCCACGCCGTCCATTCCAGCGTCCAGTGCATTGCGCGCGGCCCGGCGGTAGTCGTCGATGATGTCGGTGATCTCTGGAGCCTGCAGTGCACGTGGCACCGGTACATCGCTCCAGACACCGTTGCCATCCGCGTCGACGATGAACGTCTTGCCTGGCACGGGTAACGCGCTCGGGGCAACCGGGCGCGCGTTGTCAGGCTGAAAGCTCGGGTGGGACACGCGGCCGACATGCCAGAGCTGCATGAAGATCAGGCCGCCGCTCTCATGCACCTGGGTGCTGACTGCACGCCAGGCTTGCACCTGTTCAGCGTTGTAAATGCCCGGTGTCCAGGCATAGCCTTGGCCTTGCCGGGAAATTTGCGTCGCTTCGGTAATGATCAACGCGGCGCTCGCACGCTGGCGGTAATACTCGGCGTTCATGGCCGTTGGCACGTCGCCCGGTTGCCCGGCGCGAGAGCGTGTCAAAGGCGCCATCACCACGCGGTGAGGGAGTGTGTAGGGGCCCAATGCGATGGGTTGGAACAGGTGCTGCGGCATGAGGTGTTCTCCGATAGTGGTACAGAAAGCAGGGCGGCGGCGGACGTTGGGTCAGGCACCGGATGGCTCAAGTTAATCGGCGGGAGGGCGTTTGATAATCCGAGGAAAGCCCAACACTGCGTTGCGTGAAGCGCAACGCAGTGCAGGTCAGGACGGTTGCTCCGAGCGGGTCAGGGGCAGGTTCAACCAGCGTCGGCCGGTGGCGTTCGCCACGGCGTTGCCGATGGCGGCGGCCATGGGACCCTGGACGATTTCGGCGGCGCCGAGAAACGGTTGTCCCGGTTGGTCGAGTAGATGAACATCGACCTTCCTGGGCACCTGCGAAAAGCGCAGGATCGGATAACCACTCCAGTCGTAGCTGCGTATACCCCCGGCGTCATAGGCGACCTGTTCATACAGTGTCCAACTGGTGGACTGGACGATCCCGCCCTCCACCTGATTACGCAGGCCATCGGGATTGACGATCTGTCCGACGTCCACCGCCGTGACCACATGCTCGATCTGGACTTCACCGGTCAGCGGATGTACCTGAAGTCGTACCGCGATAGCGCAGTAGCCCATGATGTTTTTGTACCGGGCAAAGGCGAAGCCGATGCCTGCGCCAGGCTCATTGCTTTTTTGCTGCCAGCCAATGGCGTCGCGAACCCGCTCCACCACGGCCCGCGCCCGGGGATCTTCCAGATGAGCCAGGCGCAAGGCTATCGGATCGACCCTGGCCCTGGACGCAAGCTCATCCATGCACGCTTCGATCGCAAAAATGTTGATGTGCGCACCCAGTGAACGCATGGCCGAGGTGCGAAAGGGCATCTGCGTGACAAAGTTCATGTTGATGCGGGTAGAAGCCCGCGTGTAGAGCGGCACGGCGTTGCGATCGCCATCGCCTTCAGGTTGAGCGATGGGCACCGAAGGTGCGGAGGCGAACGGTCGAGCCAGCAATCGCGCTGGCAGCAACCGGCCGGCGTTGACGATGCGTTCGTTGTGCGGCGTCGTCCACAGTTCATAGTTCCAGTCCTGCAACCGACCTTGGGCGTCCAGGTTGGCTTTGACTTCGGTGACCATCGCCGAGCTGTAGGGCTCCCAGAGATTTTCCTGCTCGCGCATCCATTGGACCCGGACCGGTGTGCCGGGTATGCGCATGGCAATCAACGCCGCGTCGGCGGCCGCATCGTCCGCGCCATTATGGCCATAACAACCGGACCCTTCGGTGTGGATACAGCGAACGCGCTCGGGGGGGAGCTGCACCATTTCGGCGATCCCGGCCCGCAGGGGATACACGCCCTGGGTGTGGGTCCAGACGGTGAGGGTGCCATCCTTGAACCAGGCCACGGCGCAGGACGGGCCAATGGAGCCATGCATCAGGTATTGTTTGGTCACGCGTGCCTGATAGCTGTTGTCGGTCGGACCCTGGGCAGTGCGTTCATGGCTGATCGGGTAGGGGCGTGAAGGGAGGCGTTTGAGCAATGCGTGGATGTCCGCGGATTCGGGTATAGCCTGGCCACCGCTCCAGCGCGCCGTTTCGTATCCGCTGCGCATCGCTTTGATCGCTTGCCATTCATCCCGCGCGACCACCGCAAGATAATTGCCGTCGCGAATCACCTGCACGACTCCGCTGAGCGCTTCGACCGACGCCGCATCAAAGGCCCGCAGCGTGCAGCCGGGTCGGGGTGGGCGAATCACCCGAGCGTGCAGCATGCCCGGCAGGCGGATGTCCTGGACAAACGCGGCGCCACCGCTGACTTTTGCCGGAATATCCAGCCGTTGCAGCGAATGACCGATCAGCCTGAACGCGGTCGCGGCCACTGTCGGCGAATCGGACTGTGCATAGCGGTGCAGATCGACGTTTTTGATGGCGTCGGCATAGGTCATTCGTTGTCCGTTGGGACCGTGAATGATGCCCTCCCGGGTCGTCAACAGTGCCGGTGCAACCTCCCAACGACGCCCGGCCGACTCCAGCAGCAGTTCACGCACTTGTGCCGCTGCGTTGAACAGCGCGGTCCCGCTGTCGAAAATACTGTGGCTGCCAGCGGTGTAACCTTCGTTGGGCGTCAGCGCCGTGTCGGCGGTGAGCAGGTTGATCGCTGATGGAGAAACCTCCAGGCGTTCAGCGGCAATTTGCAGCAAGGCAGTCTTGACCCCGGTGCCCAATTCAACCTTGCCGGTGTAGACGGTGATGCCTTCATGACCGACGCGGATCCAGGCATCAAGATAGGGATTGGTGCGCAGGCTGCCGGGCAGATCCGGTGCCAATACCACCGTGCCAAGCGTGTCGACTTCGGTGTCCGCCCACGCACGTCGCGGCACCGGTACCAGGGTAAACGCCATCAGCAAGGCGCCCCCACGTAGGAATGCGCGACGGCTGTGATTGACCTCGTTGACCACTGTCATGGCGCGCTCCCGTTTTGCCTGGCGACAAGGCTGATCGCGTCGATGATTCGCAAGTGGGTGCCGCATCGACACAGGTTGCCGGCCATGTACTCACGAATGGTCTGTTCATCCGGCTGCGGGTTGCTCTCCAGCAGTGACTGCGCGCGCATCAACATACCGGCGATGCAGTAGCCGCACTGGGCCGCCTGTTTCTCGATAAAGGCCTTTTGCAAAGGGCCGGGATGTTCGGCGGTACCGAGACTTTCCACCGTCCGGACCTGCTTGCCGCCAAGGCCCGCGCACGGCGTCACACAGGAAAATACAGGCTTGTCATCGACGATGACCGTGCAGGCGCCGCATTGCCCCAGACCACACCCGTACTTGGCGCCGTTGAGCCTCAGATGATTACGCAGCGCGTAGAGCAACGGCATGTCCGGTTCGAGGTCCAATGTCTGGGCCGAGCCGTTGACGTTAAGCGTGATTTGAGTCATTTCGTCTCCTGACGTATCGCTTCAAGGGTTGAAGAAAGGTCTGTCCAGGGTTGGTCGGGTCTGGCTTGTCGGCGCAAGTACGAAGCGAGTGCGATGAGTTGATCGTTGTCGAGGCTGGCGGCAAACGGCGGCATCATCGCTCCCGGCATGCCCGGCGTTGCCGGGACACCTTCGAACACGGTTTTCAGGAAATTGCGCGGGTTCGGGGCTTGCAACGATGACGTAAGGTCCAGCGAAGGACGCTTGTCGATTTCACGCATCGGTGCGGCTGGCCCATGGCAGCCGGCACAGGCGCTGGCGAACAGCAGGGCGCCAGTGGTCTGATCGGAGGCCCCTGCATCAGCATCTGCGGCTGGGACCTCGGTGACGACAGTTCTGGCGGGCAAGCTCAGCAGGTACTCGGCAATCGCCTCTACGTCGCCGGCTGGCAAGCGCGCCAGGCCGAGACTGACCGGGCGCATCGGGCCGGCGGCAGTTCCATGGCCGTCCACCACTTCTGCTCGCAGGTAGCTCACCAACTGATCGTAGCGCCAGGCATTTGCACGACGATCCATGCCCAGCAGCGAAGGCGCTTCCCAACCATCCACGGTACCTCCGGCCAGGCTCGCGCCGGACTTCTCGGCACCGATCAGGTTCAGCGGAGAATGACAGCCTGCGCAGTGGCCAGGGCCTTCGACCAGGTAGCGCCCGCGATTCCATGCATCGGATTGCTGCGCCACGGGAGGCAGTGGCTCGCCGTGCAGGAACAGTAAATTCCAGAACGCCACCAACGGCCGGAGGTTCATCGGGAAGCTCATGCGGTTTTGCCGGGCTGGAGCGTGCACGGCAGGGCCACTCATCAAGTACGCATAGGCGTCTTCTATATCGCCTGCCGTCATGCGCCGGTAATGCACGTACGGGAAGGCCGGATACAGGAAGTGCCCATCGCGGGCGATCCCTTCACGCATCGCCCGCTCGAACGCCGGCAGCGACCACTGGCCAATGCCAGTCTGCGGATCGGGTGTGATGTTCGTGCTGTAGAGCGTGCCAAACGGCGTCACCAGCGGCAGTCCCCCCGCCAGGTAAGGGCCGCCGGGTCTCGTGTGGCATACCGCGCAGTCGCCCGCTTCGACGACTCGCGCACCGCGTTGCAACTGCACCGAATCGAAGGTTCGCGGCCGCTCGACGGGCGCAATCGCCGGACGCCACATCAGCAGGGTGGCAGCGATCGCACCTATCGAAGCCAGGACCGCAGCGCCGATCCAAAACGGTCTGGACCTCATGGAAATGCCGATCATAGGCATCCCAAGCCTGAGGGACGCGCGCTGGACATTGAGGATGGATTCGAGGTCATTGACGGCTCCTTGAACAATCGGAAAAGGGCGCCGATGGAGAGTCCTGCGCCGAGTGCCCAAGGGTAGAGAAGCCCCATGCGCCGGAGTATCAGCGGATCACGCAAAAGCCTGTTGCGCCAACCGCAACACCGCTGGCGTTGCGTGTCGCGCATCACTTCATTGCCCGAACAATGGATTCTCCGGGCAGACCGCTGCCCTTAGCCTGACGATCACTTCCCCAAACCTACCGAGGTGTCATCATGTTCATGGGCAATCCCGCCGCGACGGCCAAGGCCGAACAACCCGCTTCACTTTCCGGCCTGATGGTCGCGTTCCTGGCGTTCTGCTGCGGCGCGGTCGTGGCCAATCTTTATTATGCTCAGCCGATTGTCGAATTGATCGCGCCGCAAATTGGCCTGTCCAGCACTAAGGCGAGCCTGATCGTGTCGCTGACGCAATTCGGCTACGCCCTGGGTTTATTGCTGCTGGTGCCATTGGCTGACCTTGCGGAGAACCGGCGCCTGGTGGTGGGCCTCACCCTCGCGTCGGGCGTCACCCTGATGTGTGCCGGGATGACGCACTCGCCGTCGATATTCCTCGTCTTGTCGCTGCTGATCGGCCTCACATCGGTAGCGGTGCAGATCCTGGTGCCCCTGGCGGCACACCTGGCGCCGGAAGCAACACGAGGCCGCGTGGTGGGCAACATCATGAGCGGCCTGTTGCTGGGCATTCTACTGTCGCGCCCGCTGTCGAGCCTGCTGGTGGACGTGTTCGGCTGGCGCGGTGTGTTCTTCAGTGCGGCGGCGCTGATGGCTGTTATCGCCCTGATCACCGCCATTGCGCTGCCGCGTCGCGTACCGACGCATCGGGCGACTTATGCCGCATTGATCGGCTCGGTGTTTGCGCTGGCCCGGCGCCATTCGGTCCTGCGCCAACGTTCGTTGTATCAGGGATTGTTGTTCGCCAGCTTCAGCCTGTTCTGGACCCTGGCGCCCATCGAGCTGATGCGCCACCACGGTTTCAGCCAGGTGCAGATCGCGATCTTTGCGCTGGTAGGCGCCGTCGGTGCCGTGGCCGCGCCCATTGCCGGACGCTTGGCCGATGCAGGTCATGGCCGTCGCGGGACACTCGTTGCGCTGCTGTTGGCTCCGGTCTCCTTGTTGATTGCTGCGCTGCCCGGCAGTGGCTACATCTGGCTTGTCGTGTGCGCGGTGCTGCTGGATTTCGCCGTGCAGCTGAACATGGTGCTGGGCCAGCGCGAGGTGTATTCCATCGACCCGCACAGCCGGGCTCGATTGAATGCCGTGTACATGACCAGCATCTTCGTCGGCGGTGCCTTGGGATCGCTGGTGGCGAGCCCGCTCTATGAGCATTTCGGCTGGAGCCTCTCTGCGATGGCGATTGCGTTGCTGCCTGCCTTGGCCCTGGTGATATTCATGAGTCGCAAGGCAGATGTCTGACCAACAGGCATCGAGGTGCGCGGCGAAGCACAGTCCTGCAAGACGGCGGGCGAACGGTCATGCACAATCAGCTCCGTTCCCTTTCGACCGGATTCCGCTGATGGACAAATTGCTGGCGTTGAAGATGTTTGTTGAAACCGTGCGTTGCGGCGGTTATTCCTCCGCGGCGCGCAAACTCGGAATCTCCACCTCTTCGGTGACACGCCAGGTGGCGGGCCTGGAAAGCGAGCTGGGCGCCAGCCTCCTTAACCGCACGACCCGCAACACCAGCGTGACCGTCGCCGGGCAAGCCTACTTTGAAAAAGCCGTGGCTATTCTGGAGGCCATCGATGAAGCCGATGCCGTGGTCGCCGACCGCGGCAGCGAGGTGCAAGGACGCCTGCGGATCAGTGTCCCCGTCGAGTTTGGCCGGCGAATCATCGCGCCACATCTGGGCCGGCTGCTCGACCGTCATCCGGGACTGGAAATCAGCGTGTCATTGAGCGATCAGGTCGGTGACCTGTTGAGCGAGCAGATCGATGTGTCCGTGCGCCTCGGCTCGTCGGTGGTCAGCGAGGACATCGTCAGCAAACGGGTAGGGGCCTTCCAGCGCTGGGTCGTCGCCAGCCCGGATTACCTGGGCCGTCACGCGGCGCTGAGTCATCCTGATGACTTGCTGGGGCACCAGTGCCTGCGCTTCGATTACGGTGGATCGCATCATCACTGGACGTTTCAGGGCGACGGGCAACCCCTTCAGCTCAACGTGCATGGCCGGTTGCAAAGCAACAACGCCGACATCTTGCGCGAGGCCGCAATCGCGGGCGGCGGGGTGACTCTCCTGGCCGACTGGCTGGTGCGCGATGACGTCGCCGCAGGTCGACTGACACGGTTGCTGGAGCATTACGAAGTCAATCCGGGCAGTGCGAGCAGCTGCATCAATGCACTGTATTTGCCCAATCATCGCGGCTCCAGCCGCATCAATGTGTTCATCGATTTTCTTGCGGAGATTCTTGCCTCTGATCGAATGGCCCAATGAGGGATATCGCCGAGATGTGTAGCGCCGGATCCTCAAATGACGTACTGAGGACCTTCATGACTGGTCGATAGCCTCTTTTTATCACCGCTGCAGAGCGACTATTGATGGGTGTTCGCTTCCTCAGCCGGATAAAACTCGCCTTCCTTGCCCATCTTTGTCAGCCGTTCGCGCGCGATCCGCTCAACGCTGGCCACTGCGGCCTGATCGTCAGGGTTGACCAACTGCAGGCACAGGCGTTGGACATTCTGATCGTGGGCGCCTTCGCTGAGCATTTCGTGGGTGAAGACTTGTGCGCCACGCCAGAGGCATAGCTGGGTATGAGTCCCGCCGAGCCATATCTCGTTGATTGATCTGAGGTCAGTGGTCGCCAGTTGATCCACGGTAATTGTCTTATCCATTGCGCTGTACCTTACCAATGATTGGTTACAGGTAGACTTACAGGCACAGCGGGTGTTCCCAACGTCGGCGGTTCAACCGCGCCAAGCCAAGGAGTGGCGAACCTCATAAAAAAGTGGACAGTATTTCCAGTAAATAAATCTACCCCCTTCATTGCCGCCCCCTTTCATTGCCAACAGACCGCTATGGTCGAAAGCGGTCAGCGGCGAACGGCAGCTAACGACCCAGAGTGTGTAAAAAGCGCGTCAGCAAATTCTCAAAGCGTGAAGAAATTCGATGGGTTTATTTTCCGAGTTTCGAACATCTGCTTTGGGTCAATTGCTACCAGCTATGACAGGCAGGAATCGGCCAGAAGCAGCCGCCTGAAGGTGTCGACGAAAATTCGGGCGACTCAGCTTTCTATTGGTTGACGCGCTTTCTTGATAAGGTCGCATTCAATGAGCCCTGTCGTTCGCCAAGGCTTTTGCGCTTTTCGTGAGTAAGGTCAGGACACTACCTTGGAGCAGGCATACCAGTCCCGTCCCGCACCTGCATCAGCGCAAATCCCAGCAGATTCAAGCCTTTCCACAGATTCGGATTGTTCGCATCCGCGCTGTCCTGTGCGAGCCCTATACCCCAGATATTATCAACCGGGCTGGCTTCGACAATAACCCGCGAACCGGTTTGTAGAAGATAATCGTTCAACTGCGGATTCTGGGAGAACTTGGCCTGGTTCGCTCGAACGACGATTTCGTATCGGTGTTGCAGCCAAACCTTATCATTGAATCCGCGCACGTTGCGGCCAAGCGCTTTGGCGGCATTTGGAGTAGGCGTGTGGAGCACCTGCGCACGAATATCCTGATCGTCGAACAAGGCCGCTTTCTCGGCCATCATGTAGTGTTCGGCTGTCGGGTAATGTTGCCCGTCGACAATGAACCCGGCCTCGAACCATTGGCTGAAGCACGAAGCCGTGACGCCAGTTTTACTACGCTGGTGCCCCCAGAAAAACGTGAAGCTCAGACATTCTCCAGAGTTGAAACGAGCGCACAGTTGTTTCAGATGTTCAGAGTCGTCCAATGACATATCCTCGCTGATTGAAGATCAAAGCTACAGCTATTGTGCTGACCGAGGCAACTACGAAGCTTGGGAGATCGAACGTCCATAGATTGAGGCATAATTGCACCTCTCCAACCTGATCAAGATCAACCGATGCCAAACACTTTGCGAACTTTGGCTTGCTTACCGATGCTTTGGGCCACATTAGCCAGTGCAACTTCGCCATGTACGGGTGATGGGTGCATTGGCGAAGCATCGGCTTCCTTTATTGCACCACTTGATTTTATGGAGGCCAAGTGCTCTTCAGTGAACCCTGGTATGCGGGAGCGATACTCTGCGGTGACCGCTCACTTCCTACAAGATGCGGATGCAAATCTCCTTAAAAAGCTGCGAGCTTCGGAATCCTACGCTCGCGTGTTCGCCGAGATTGAATCGAAGGCAAACTCCTTAAGCTCAGATGAACTTGGCAACGCTTGTGAGCAGTTTTCGAAAGGCCCGCTAGCTTCAAGCCATGATCGGTAATTCGATGAGGTTGGGACGGCCTGAGCGAATGCCATCCTCGACCGCTTCAGCGATATCGCCGGCGCGCTCGACCCTGCGCGAAGCAACCCCCAGGGAGGAGGCGAGGGCCAGGAAGTCGATGGCCGGGTCCCGGATGTCCATGCCGATGAACTGGTTCGTACCGGCACTTCGGTAGTGCGCCTGGCTACGCGCGTAATTTTTCAGAATGTTGTATTCGCCATTGTTCATGACCACAAAGGTGACGGGCAAACGCTCGTGTGCCGCTGTCCAAAGCGCTTGGGGTGAATACATCGCCGAGCCATCGCCGACCAGGCAGACCACCGGGGTGCGGTCCAGGCCAAGGGATGTACCGACAGCCGCCGGCATGCCCCAGCCGAGGATGGCGCTCCGCGTAAACAGGTACTGGCGGGCCGAATGCGAATCCAGGCAAGCACGCACATGAGCGATGGTGACCGGCGCTTCGTCGACGATCCACACGTCAGGGCCGATTGCGCGGACAGCTTCATGGGCTGCAACGAAAGGCGTTGTCACGGGCGTATGGAATTCGCGCTTCGCGCGCTCGGCCACTTCGATTCGGCGGGTACTGCGCTCGTGCGTAGCGACATTTCGCAGCGTCGCGATGGCCTGGCTGTGTGGGGCCAGTATCCGATCCAGTAACGGCAGCAACAACTGCAAGGACAGCTTGATGTCGCCTATCAATCCCAGTGCCGTTCCATGCACTCTGCCCAGTTGGTGGCCATCGCCGGTCAATTGAATGAGACGGCAATGGGGGGGAATCGCCGGGCCTTGCGAGTATTGGTAACTGATCAGCGAATGGCCGCCGAGAAGCAAGACCGCATCGAAATCAGCGAACGTTTCGCGGATATCGGTAGCCTTGGGCGACAAGGCTCCTCGCCATTGAGGATGAGCGGTGGGGAAGGGGATATGCCCGGGCCAGGATGGCCCGAAGACCGGCGCGCCGAGTGCTTCGGCGAGTCTCACCGCTTCCACTTGCGCATTCGACTGGAAGACCTCCTCCCCGACGATAATCGCCAGACGGCCGGGGGTAACCGTCGCTAAGGCGTCAGCCAACGGGGCAATCGCCGCAGTCGCCGCACCTCGTTCGATTCGCGACGGCTGGCCAGCATCGGCATCGGTGTGCTGCTCCATCACGTTGATCGGTAGCGAAAGGAAAACCGGGCCGGTCGGCCCTGTGCGGCAGTCCTGAAGCGCGCGACGCAGCAGCATCGGGATATGTTCGGGGTGCTGGATTTCCTCCGCCCATTTGACGCTCGGTCGGGCCAGGCTGACCAGATCACCATGAAGCAGCGGGTCGGTCACGCCATGGCGGGTATCCTGTTGGCCCGCGGTGATCACCAGCGGCGTGTTCGCCATCTTCGCGTTCAGGATAGCGCCCATCGCATTGCCAAGGCCTCCTGCAGTATGGAGGTTGACCAAACCGGGGCGGCCGGATGCCTGGGCATAACCGTCGGCCATCGCCACGACGGAGGCCTCCTGAAGGCCGAGCACGTAGTGAATGTCGCAGACGCCCGAGAGCGCATCGAGCAACGGCAGCTCCGTTGTTCCCGGGTTGCCGAAGACATGGCGAACGCCTTCGCTGCGCAGTACGTCTACGAGCAGGTCCGCGCCGCGTTGCCCACGGATGCTGGACGGGACACAGGGAGTTGAAGGCATGGCGCGAAACCTCACTTATTTGGAAGAGATAATTTACCCTGCTTTCGTGGCTATCGGATTGCCAAATGGCAGTGCATCACCCGTGCGGCGGCGACGCTGAAAGCCCTGGCGCCGGGTTTGATTTGAAGCCTGTCAGTGACTTAACGTCCGCCCATTCTTTCGAGCGACTGGCTTTTGCGCGGCAAATCGCTGGTACGCTTGTCCGAGGCTTTGCGAATCGCATTGCACAAGGCCCGGACGATGGGTACGTAGCTCAGCTGGCTGGGCTGGCAGGCCTGGAGCGCACCCGTTGGGTTGATCAAATGTACCGCGATGTGCCCTGGCAGCCATGAGACGAGTGGCCAGCGGGGCCGTTGGGCGATCGTCGGGCACAGATCCGCCGCCGTCACACCAAATTCAGCAGATGCCACGAATGCGACCCCCATCAGGCATGCGCCTTCAAGCTGGGCGCGTAGGCGACCGGGGTTTTCTACCGCGCCCAGGTCAGCGACAAATACCGTGTCGTGCACAATCAAGCGCCCCTCGTCGCTCAGCTCGACATCGAGTACCGCGGCCATGCAAGTCTGCGCATCGCAGTGTGCGGCGATGCCCTGGGTTCGGCGACCGGCTGAAGGCTTGCCCCAATGGCTTCTCGTGGCCGCTTCGGTGATGACGCTACGCATTCGCCGGGCATCGAAACCTGAGCGTTGCGCGGCGCTCTCGGCCCGTGTTGATACCGAGTCGATCAGGGAGAGCAGGTAGTCTTGTTGATCGAGCCTGCATGCAGGGTCCTGTGCGGCCATGAATCGCTGTTCGGCGCGCAGGCGAAGCAACAGGTCCTTACGGTCCAGGATACCGTCTGGCGATGGCCAGATGAATTGATCAAGCGCGCTGTCGTGCCCGTCAGGGTGGTTCATTTGCGTTCTCCTTCCGCCTGATGACAAGCTCCAGCAAAAAGCAACCAAGGGTGCGGAATCTCTGGTCAAGCCAGGTTCCTGCGGGAGCGGGCAGGCTCGCTCCCGCAGGTTCACGCTGGCGCCGCAGGAGCAATCCTGGTGTTACTTTAGGCGGAACGATCTGACGTCAGGGTGACAGGAGGCTGACAGGAACATGTCAGGCGATAAAGGGGGCCGGGCAGGTGATGCATACAGTTGAATCTGACCTTCTTCTTGTCGTCGGCTTGCATCACCCACCCACGTTCAAGCCACGATCTGCGCTGCTGCGCGAGCCCAAGGGGTCGCTGTTCTTGCTGGCATCGAAGGAGACAGGCTGCTGACGGTGTCGAGCCGATGAATCTGCTCGGCTGACAGTTCAACCGACAGGGCTGCGAGGTTGTCGGCCAACTGCTCGACCGAGCGCGGGCCGATGATGGGCAACGACCCGTGCGTGCCGGACCAGGCGATGGCGATTTGACCGGGGCTGACGCCCAGTTCGTTGGCGATGGCGATCACCGTGTCGAGGACCTGTGTACGCTGCTCGCTATTCTCCGCCTGGAACACCTTGCCACCGAGGCCCTCGGCGCGTCCTTTCTCGCCCTTGCGGTACTTACCGGTCAGCATGCCTCCACCGAGTGGCGACCAAGTGACGATACCCAATCCCAACGCATGTGAAGCCGGGAACAGATCAACCTCGGGCTCGCGGTGGACCAGGCTATGCTCGAATTGAGCCGCGGCGATCGGCACCGAGTGGGTGAGTTCGGCGAGGGTGACGGCGCGCGATAGCCGCCAGGCAGGAAAGTTGGAGAGGCCGGCATAAAGAATCTTGCCCGCGCGGGCGAGATCCTCGAACCCACGGACAATTTCTTCGATGGGCGTGACATTATCCGGCCAATGCACCCAGTAGAGATCGATGCGATCGGTTCCGAGTCGCTTCAGGCTCGCCTCTACCGAGGCCACCATGGCTTTACGACTATTGCCGGTGACGAGGCGATCGGCATTGGGCTGCGCGCCTTGGGTGTACTTGGTCGCCAGGACGAAACGCTCGCGTCGGCCCTTCAGCAGGGTCCCGAGCAGTTCCTCGGATTGTCCGAACTGGTAGATATCGGCCCCATCGATGAAGTTGCCGCCGGCCTCCGCGTAGGCGTTAAAGATTGCCGTACTGACATCGGGATCCGCGCCGTAGCCCCAGCCTGTGCCAAAGTTGCCTGTCCCGAGCACGACTTGGGACACATTCAGTCCTGTTTTGCCGAAAGATGCATATTTCATGTTTTCACCATTGATCAAGTCGGAACGATATTGTCAGACAGTGTCGGCGCAAAGGCCTGGGCGTCGCAGTGTTTCGCGGGTAACGGGTGTGCCAGGATCGGTCTCAGCCTTGGCCATGAGAGGTCCCCTGTTTGGCTGCGGGATGATCGAAGATCAGGCAGGTGGTCGTCGCGTGCGCATACAGTTTGCCGTCGGGGCCAATGATCCGGCCCTCGGCCGTCGCCACTGTACGCCCCGCATGAATGACCTTGCCCTCGGCACGCACCAACGGGACCTGGTCATTCAGAGGGCGTACCATGTTGACCTTCAGTTCCAGCGTGGTGTAGCCCTTGCCTGCGGGCAAGGTCGAGTGCACGGCACAACCTACTGCCGAGTCGAGCAGCGTAGCGAACCATCCGCCATGGACGGTGCCCAGTGGGTTGTAGTGCCTGCGCTGTGGGCGACCTTGGAAAACGGCAATGCCGGGCTCCATGTGGATCGGCACGAAATCGAGCGTGTCGCCGATGGGGGGGGGAGGCAGTTCTCCAGCAAAGATTGCTTCGAACACTTGCATGCCTGTTCGACCGGCGATCTGATCCTGCAGCGCGGTGTCGGCGACCAGCAAGCGCGCACGAACCGATTTTTCCTCCGCCTCCCAGTGAGCAACGACCTGATCGACTTCCATCGGCGTTTCCTTCTCTCCAGATAATTGCATATGCAAATATTGCAGGTACAATATACCCCATGAAAAATACTATCAAGCCACAGGGCTGTACCAATCTGAAACTCCGCCAGCTCAATCGCATGGTGACGCGTCACTACGACCGCTACGTCGCCGAGTCCGGCCTGAAGAACACGCAGTACGCATTGTTGTCGCATGTGGTCAGGCTGGGGCCTATTCGGCCGAGTGATCTGGCCAGGCAAATGCAGATGGATAATTCGACCTTGACTCGAAACATGCAGTCCCTGACCGCTCAGGGGTGGCTGGAGATTGGTGCAGGAGGCGATGCCCGCAGTCGCCTTGTCGAAGCGACCGAGGCTGGATGCGTAAAGCAAGCCGAAGGCCAGCGGGCCTGGAAGGAGGCACAGCGCGCACTCAATGGTCTACTCGGCGTGGAGCGCGTGGCGGTATTGCACGAATTGCTCGACGCATGCATTGCGAGCCTTGATGACGATCTTGATGAGGCCCCATCAGAATGACTCGCCAGCCGCTTCGCAACGCATGACGTGGGTGGGAAACCAGCGTGCTTGACGGATATCCCATCTCGAGTGTCGGGAGCAAATCACACCGAGTTCAAACCCTCATGAATTTTCTGATTCTCTCGCCGCACTGATCGGCTCGGATCATCCCAGGCGCCGCATCCAGTTTGACCAGGCCGTCCTCCATGAAAACTACCCTGTCGGAAATTGACATGGCGAAGTCCATTTCATGGGTCACGATCAACATGGTCATGCCTTCTTTTGCCAGGTCGCTGATCACCTTGAGTACATCGCCGACCAGTTCCGGGTCAAGGGCTGAAGTAGGCTCATCGAACAGCATGATGTGGGGATCCATCGCCAATGCGCGGGCGATTGCCACGCGTTGTTGCTGGCCGCCCGACAACTGATGCGGATACTTTTGCGCGTGGGCCAGCAGCCCGACCTTGTCCAGCAGGGCGTAGGCGCGCTGCTCGCTGATGGACTTGTCACGGCTGTGATAGCGCGGCGCGAGGGTGACGTTGTCGAGGATGGTGCGATGGGGAAACAGGTTGAAGCTCTGAAACACCATGCCGATGCGCTGCACCCCGTGGCGTACCTGTTGCGTGTTGGTGTTGTCACCGGCGTGGATATAACTTTCGCCGAATAGAATGATCTCGCCCTGGTCGATGCTTTCCAAGGCGTTGACGGTCCGAATCAGCGAGGTTTTTCCCGATCCCGACGGACCGATAATGGAAATCACCTGGCCCACGTTGACCTCAAGGTTGATGCCCTTGAGCACGGCGTGCTGGCCGTAGCGCTTGTGAATGTTCACCAGTCGCAGGGCGGGTGCCGAGCCAGGCCCCGGCGCTGTACGAGCGTCTGCCGGAGAAGGCGCCGCCCGTGACGCGCGTAGACGCCGCAGGCTGATATCATCCAGCGTTTGTGGTTTGCGGTTGTTGAGCTCCAGGTGTTGCTCCAGCCAATGAAACAGCCAGCCGAGCACGGTCACGATCAGCACGTAATACACCGCCACAGCCGACAGGGTTTCCATGACCAGGAAGTTTTGCGCGTAAAGGCGCTGGCCCACGGTCAGCAGTTCGGTCAAGGAAATCACCGAGACCAGCGAGGTCAGTTTCACCACAGTGATGTATTCGTTGATCAGTGTCGGCAGGGAAATGCGGAATGCCTGTGGGATCACGATCAGGCGCTGCAGGCCGATCAGGCCGATGCCCAGTGCGCGGCCGGCTTCTTTCTGGCCTTTGGCAACGGATATCAAGCCGCCCCGATGAATTTCCGCCATGTACGCCGCCTCGGTGACCACCAGTGCCAACAGGCCGGAATAGAAGGGGTTGGACAGTACGCCACGGGTGACCGGGAACATCTGCGGCAGGTTATAGACGAACACCACCAGCACGAGCAGCGGCACGCTGCGAAAGAACCAGATATAAACCGACGCCGGCATGCTGACCCAACGCGTGGCCGAAAGCTTGGCCGACGCCAGCAGGAAGCCCAGCAGCATGCCGATGAACCAGGCCAGCGTGCTGAGTTCCACCACCGTAATGCAGGCTTTCCAGAAGTCCGAGACCGAAAACAGAGAAAAGAAGTAGGGCCATTCAAATTGCATGTGTACCTCCAACTGCTGGCGTCGACGGAGGCTTCACCTATGCCGGGCAGTCAAGCGAACGCCGCCGACTGTGGGAGCGGCCTCGCTCCCACAGGGCTGCACTGAGTCAGTTAGTCGGTTCTTCCAGGTTGTACTTCTTCAACAGGGCGGCGTATTCACCCGACGCTTTCGTCGCATCAAAGGCCTTGAGCAGCGCCTGGTAGAGCGCGTCGTTGTCCTTTTTGACGTAGATACCCAGCGTCTGTTGATAGATCGAGTGCTCGGTGCTGATCACGACCCGGCCTTTGGTGCGTTCTGCGATCATGCCGGCGGCGCCGTCGATCTCCACCTGAGCCTGCACGTTGCCGGAGAGCAGCGCTTGGGTCACTTCAGGGGCGGACGGAAATTCGCTGACCATGATCGCGCCCTTGTTGTTCGGGACGCAGTAATCGGTCGAGAGTTTGTTGAATTGCGTCACCCAAGTGGTGCCTTTTTCCAGGCCGATTTTCAGGCCGCAGAGGTCTTCCGGTACTTTCGGTTTCAGCGGGCTGTCCTTCAGCACCATGATCGCTGCGCCGGTCTTGGCGTATGCGATGGTTTGCGCTTGGGTCTGCCGTTCGGGCGTGATGTACATGCCCGAGATGATCGCGTCATAGTGACCGGCGTTCAGGCTCAGCAGCAGGTTGGAAAATTTGGTGTCAACGAAGTCGGCCTTGAGGTCCAGATGTTTGGCAAGCAATCGCGCCAGTTCGGGGTCGGAGCCGACGACATTCTTTTGTTCGTCGTATGACTCGAAGGGCGGATAGGTGATTTCCATGCCGACCTTGAGGACGCCGGGTGTCACCGTCGTGGCTGCGTGGGCACCTGCCGCACCGAGGATCGCGAAGGCCAGCAGGGACAAGCGGACAGCGATATTCATTGGATTGCGCATCATCGGTGACTCCACGTCGAAAAAGTAGGATTGGACTGGTTTTGAAGCAGGGTTGTTTTGGAACGGGTCGGGGGTTGCATCAGGACGCTTCCTGCGTCTGGTTCTTCAAGTGACCGAAGCTCGATGGCTTGCGCGCGCGCTCGTACAGTTTGAGTTCGCCGCGTTCGACCTTGCGGCGCAGGTATTGATAGGTTTGCAACGCTTGGCCAAACATGTGCTCACCGATGGTGATTTCCTCGTAATCCTTACCACCTTCAAGAAACTGCGGCAGTGGCTTGATTTGCGTATGGAAATCGCACGCATAGAAGAGTGGGAACGAGTAGCGCTCTTCGCTGACGGTTCGCACTCGGTGAGCCGTCGCGACGAATGTGCCTGCGGTCATGACCTCCAGCATGTCGCCGATGTTGACCACAAAAGTACCGTCCATGGGCGGCGCATCAATCCATTGCCCCTGATCGTTCATCACCTCGAGGCCTGGCTTGTCGGCAAGCAAAATGGTGAAGCATTCGTAGTCGGTATGCGCACCAATGCCGGGCGCGTCTTGAGCCGCCAGGTCAAATGGGTAGTGGATCAGGCGCAGCTTCGACGGTGGGCGAGTCACCATTGCCTCGAAATAGTCCTCCTCCAGGCCCAAAGCGAGGGCGAAGCCCTTGAACAAGCGCCGACCTAATGCAAACACCGCGGCGTAGTAGGCTTCGACGGCGGGACGGAAACCCGGCAGGTCCGGCCATTCGTTGGCCCCGATCAGTGGTGTGCCGGCAATCACCAGCGGATCGTCTTCGCTCACTTCGAAACCGATATCGAAAGCTTCCTTGTGATCCGGTTTGCCTTTGGCATAGACCTCTTCACCTTCAGGCACAAAACCCTTGTGGCTGCGCGAGGTACCGATGTAATGCTGCATTTTGTACTCAAGCGATTGTGCGAACAGGTCCTTCGCCGCTTGACGCAATCCGTCGATCAGTGACGACTCGATGCCGTGGTTCTTGATGTACAGGAAACCGACCGCGCGGGCGGCGTTACCCAGTTCTGCGGCCACTGCCTGGCGCTGGGTGAGGTCGTCGCTGTACAGCCCGGCGATATCCACCACCGGAATGCGATTGAAGTTGGCGGCCGTGGGCGTTTTGTCAGGCATGAGGGAGCACTCCTTATCGGGTTGAGGTGCAGGCGAAACGCCGAAAATGCTCGCGCTCGGTGTTTGCCATCCACACGTTCAGCGACCACAGATCAGCCACCGGCACGTTGGTGAAGGGCAGGTGATGCAGATAGCCGTCGGCGCCGAACTCCGGTGTCAGCGTGCTGACCTGATACCCGCGTTTTTCCTGGGAGCGCCAGATGGCCTCCCAATGTTGTTGATGGAAGGCAAGTGCCTGGCTGTACTCGGGGGCGGCGGGGTGGGGAACCTGCGGTCCCTGGTCATAACCGACTCGGGCCTGGATATGGTGAACACGCTCGACGAAAGCGCTGAGGTCGTCTTCCGGATCGTTGAGCAGGCGCTCGCAGGTGACGATCCAATGACTGATGTCGCTGGTGAAGCGCAGGTCGGGCAGTTGACGAATCAACTCGAGGGTGACCCAGGGGTTGAATAACGAGCGAGCGCGATGGGTCTCGAAGGCGCACACCTGGCCATGCTTGCGCGCGAGGTCCATCGCTCGGCCAAAGAAGTCGACTTGCTGTGCCAGTGGCCAGCGGTCGTTGCCAGCTAGCAGATTGATGAAGCGCGGCGCCAACTCAGCCGCCCAGCCGAGTTTCTTGTCGAGGTCCAGAAGGTGTTCGTCGACGGTTGCCGACTGTTCCGGCAGAACGTCGTAGGCGCTGAAGACGGTGCTGATATAGCTGACTTTGTTGATGCGTAGAAAGGCTGCGAACTCGGCACGTTCACTGGCGGTCATGGGCAGGCGGGCTTCCATGCCATCGAACCCGGCTTCAAGCAGCTCGTCGAGCGCTTGTGCCTTGCTCGCGGTGTAGCCCCACAACGTTCGGAATATTTCCAACTTCATCGATCTGCTCCAAAGGTTCCTTCGCATGATTGACACGGCGACGTTGCGGCGCGAACCGAAACGCACAACGAACGGCAGTGACAATCAGAAAAAGCAATCTTCGGGCCGCATCTCTATGGAAAGGCTCCTTTGTTGCCGTCAATAGTAGGGAGGGGCGGTTGGCGGGAAGAATAGGGAAGCGCAAAAAGATAGTTCAGAGATTTCTAAACTATTGATCACTGGTTGCGGCCGTGATCGACAGTTATCGATCCGGTGCTTTGGAACCTGGCGCGTTGACCACGCCGCCGAGGCATCTTGCAGCAAGGATGCCGTTCCATGAATTACTTCCGCACCACCGCCACCCGACGCCCGCTCATGAAACACAGCAGCCCACCCATCGCAGTCAAGGCGCTCAAGGCATAGAACATCGTCGGTGCCGGGGTTTGTATCAGCAGGTACCCGCAGATCACCGGGCTCAGGGCGCCGCCGAGGGCGGCCAGGTTTTGGGCGCCGTAGTAGCTGCCGCGCAGTTCTTCCGGGGCCAGGGTATCGACGAAGAGAAATTCGGCCGGGTAGATGATCATTTCACCGAGCGTGAAAATGAACATCGCCACGCACCAACTCAGCATGTCGTCCGCCAGGCTGAATCCGATCAGGCCAAGAATGAACAGGCTGGTGCCCGCAGCGATCCAGTAGCGCAGCTTCTCGCGATCGAGGAACCGGCCGATCTGGTATTGCAGCAGGATGACAGTGATGGCGTTGCAGGCGAGCAGGGCGGCCATGATCTCCAGTGCACGCTTGGGGTCGTGGGTGACCAGCAGGTATTGCGACAGATACAGCGTGAAACGCCCGTGCACCACGGTGCTGAGCAGGCAGCCGCAGGTGAACATGATCAGGGTACGGTCGTTTTTCAGGGTCTTCAGGGTCTTGAGAAAACTGGGCGGTGGGCCCATGGCCGCTGTCGGCGTTCCATCGCCGGGGATTCCCGTCATCAGAAAGATGCTGGAGAACGCGATGCCTGCGGCGATCAGGAATGGCGCGATCGGGTAGACCCCCGCAATCACCACGCCGAGCATGGGGCCGGTGGCGTAGCCGATGTTGGTCAGGGTGTAGCGCAGGGAAAACGCTTTGGCGCGCTGGCCGATGGGCAGGTTTTCGCTGAGGATCGCTTTGGAACCGATCAGAAACAGGGCCGACGCGGTCTCGGTGATCACCACGGTCAGGGTGGTCAGGTAGAGGTTTTCGGCAAAGGTCAGCAGGACGAAACCCACGGCGCTGGAGAGCATCGCCAGGATCAGCAGCCGGCGCTTTTCCAGGCGATCGATGATGTAGCCGCCGTACAAGGCCAGCAGGGTGGCGATGAACACCGCGATGCCCAGCAGCAAGCCGACATCTTGTTGATTGAGGCCCAGCTTGTTGCTCAGGAACAGCGTGAGCAATGGGCTGGTAATGGCGCGGCTGACCACGATGGTCAGCGAAACGATCATCAAACGTCGAATAACGAGAGAGTAAGTGGCCACGGGGGGCAAATGTCCTTATTCAGATTGTTGGCGTACACCGCGATGACGCCCGAGCCGTCAATACCTGATCAACCCAGCCACCGTTCCAGCGTACGTATCGATTCCAGGTCTTCCATGCGTCGCAGTTGCTTCAGCAGTTCCGCAGCCCGTTCCTGCGGCATGACCCGCGTCGTCAAACTGAAGAACTTCTCATCCAGGGCCTCATCGGCAAGTGGATTGCCCGGCGCTCCCAAGGGCACTTCCACACACAGGCTTGCCTGCCGGCCGTCCAAGGTCCGCAGGGTCACCACAGGCTCGCCATCCTCATCCAGTCGCGGGTCCACTTCAAGCTGGATGCGCGACATGCACTGAATCAGCAGCGGATCGTTGCGTTGCCGGTCATCATAAGCGTGCAGTCGGCAATGCCCATGCACCAACCGCGCGGCGAGGGCATACGGCAGGCTCATTTGCGCGGCTGCGAGGCGGGTGATATCCCGGCCGCCACACATGCCGTGAAGAAAACCGCTCAGCCGAACGTGCACGTTTTCGACCTGGTCGACGGGTACCTTCAACTGCTCCAACAGCTGGCCGAGGGCATCGATGGCCGAATGGGTGCCACGACAGGAGGCGTGGGGTTTGATCGAGCAGCGAGCGAGCTTCCAGTTCACGCCGAGCTCCGCATCCAGCGCTTCGGGCCTCGAAGTCGCTGGGGCGAGGGTGTTCAGGAAGCCACCCCAGACGTCATCGAATAATTGCATCGGCCCGCTGATGCCCTGTTGGGAGAACCGCGCAGCCAACAGCCCCCCTTCTGCGGCGCGCCCGCTGTGCAGTTTCTTGCTGTGCGAGCCGTCGTGAATGAAGGCCCACAGGCCACCGCTGAAGCTGCCGGCAATGCCCAGTGTCGCCAGGGTTTGCCGGGTATCCAGGCCCAGGATGCGCGCGCTGGCGGCGGCTGCGCCGAACACCCCACAGGTCGCGGTGGAGTGCCAACCGGCACCATTGTGGGCGCTATAGCCGCCGCAGGCTTCGAGCACTCGGCGACCAACCTCATAGCCGATCACGACGGCGCTGATGAATTCACGACCACTCACGGGCCGTGCGCGCAGCGAAACCGCCGCCATCGCCGCTGGCAGCACGACGGCCCCGGAGTGATCGCAACCGCCGGTGTCGTCCAGCTCCAGCGCATGGGCGGCGATACCGTTCAGCATCGCTGCCGGGCCCGCGCCGACCTGCAGATCGGTTCCCCACACCGGTACCTCGCCCGCTTCAGCGGCGAACACCTTGTGTGCCTGCTTGGCGATATCGCTCTCGGCGCCGGCCAACGTTGCGCCGAACGTATCGAGAATGTGTCGCTTGGCTTGGGCTACCAACGCAGGCGATAGATCTTCAAACCGCAGATCGACACAGAATTGCGCCAACCGTTGCAAACGTTCGCTCATGAGACGTAATCCCGGTAATGGCGCTCGTACACCGATGCGGGATGATCCTCGGCCACCGGCGCCGCGCTGTCTGCCCACCATTGCGCGACCTCGGCGCCGGTGGCGATCCACACGTCATCGTGCTGTTGAATGCCCTCGATCAGCTCGCGCAACACGCCTATCCGTCCCGGCGTGGCGATGATTTCCGGGTGCAGGCGAAGCACGTAGCACAGGCCGAATCGGTGAAACCCGGCGAAATCCATTTGCAGGTTGCCCAGGGTGTGGCTGTAGGAGGCGATCCGTGATTGTGCCGGTGGCACCGCCGGGCTCAAGTTGAAGGCGAAGTAAGGCTCGTCTTCCAGCTCATAATGCAGCGGCACTTCAATGACAGCGGGCGCCGTCGGGTGAGCGAATGGCAAGTCATCGCCACGCCATGACGAGGACCAGCGGATGCCTTGGTCCTTCAATGCGCCGATGAATCCCGGCGCGCCATTGCCCGCCGGGATTCGAAAGCCGAGCGGGCGCTTGCCGGTCAGCCTGCCCAGGGTCTCGCAGCCTTTGGCGACATCATCGATCTGGGCGACCAGGTCTAGCGCGTCGTAATCTTGATGACGGTAGCCGGCGCAGGCGATCTCATGACCGTCGTCCTGGATCGCCTGGATGAGCGCTGGGTTTTCCTCGGCAACGATGCCGGGGACGAACCAACTGCTGCAGACCCCGAGTTCCTTGAACAGGCCGAGCAAGCGTGCCACGCCGCGTTGGGTACCGTAGCGCCATACCGACAAGGTTTTGTCACGCCCGGCAACTTCCGGGGCTTGCGTGAGGATGCCATGGATGTCGTTGTAATCGATGGTCAGTACCACAGCGCAGCGATAGCCTTCCGGCCAGATGGAGGAATCAGCCATGGTGGTGCTCCTTCAACCAGAAGTGGGCGACGTCGCGGCAGGTGGCGAACCACACGTCATCGCGCCGACGCATGTGTTCGAAAAGCTGTTCCAGCAGCAGGATGCGTCCCGGCTTACCAATGATCTTTGGGTGGAAGAGGGTGGTCAGGCACAACCCTTCGTCCATCGCGCCGTCATATTCGCGGCACCAGTTGTCCAGGGTCAGCGCGTAACTGGCCGTACGGTCCAACCCGGAAGGAAAGTTCGGCGCGCGGGTGTAGGCGAGGGAGGCGTAATCGTCCATTTCCCATCGGCCTGGGATTTCCACCAGCGGCGTATCGAAACCCGCTACGTCCACCAGGTACGGTCGGTCATCGCCGCGCATGCTGCTGGAATAGGTCACGCCGGCTTCCACCAGCATGGCCGGGGTTTCGGCGCGCCAGTCGCCGGACGGCGTGCGAAAGCCTTCGGCGCGGATGTGCAGGTGATTCCAGAACACCTCGCGGGAGATCTGCATCACCTCCTTTTGCCGATCCAGTGTCAGGGCATAAAAGGATTCGTGTTTGTAGCCGTGATACGCCACTTCATGCCCACGCTCGACAATCGCCTGGCATTGTCTCGGCCAGTTCTCCACGACCCAGGCGGGAACGAAGAATGTCGTCGGGATCCGGAACTCTTCGAGCAGATCGAGCAGGCGCGGCAGGGCCCGGTAAGGGCCATAGCCGCCGAACCCGAAGTATTCGGGTTTGCGCCAGATCGAGCCGTTGAGCATGGCGTCACCGGTCGGGCCATCGAGATCGAAGGCGAGGGCCAGGCAAGCCTTGTGCGGCGCGGGCCAGGTAGGTGAGGAGGGCATCGGTAGTGCTCCATCTTTATTCGTGGACACCAGACCTTTTGTGGACGCGGGCTTGCTCGCGATGGCATCGAGTCAGGCAACATTGACGTTGAACCACTCGCGAGCAAGCCCGTTGCCACATCGGAATCAAATGGCCTGTGGGATCACTTTCCGGCGTTGATGGTCGCGGTCTTGAGTGCCCCCAGTTCCAGATCCCATTTCTTCAGGATCGCCTGGTAGCTGCCGTCATCGATCATGCTTTGCAGCGCGACCTTCACCGCTTCACTGAGCTCAGGCTTCTTCTTGCTCACGCCCATGCCGGTGTACTGCTCGGAGATCGGCAGGCCCACGGTCTTGTACATGTCCTTTTCCTGGGTCTTGAGGTAAGGCAGGGTTTCGCTGCCCTGCATGGCTGCATCGATGCGGCTCTGGCGCAGTTGCGCCCGGGCATCGGCCGAGCCTTCGGTGCCGACCACGTTGATCCCCGGCTTGCCGGCGGCTTCACAGTTGGCCTTGCTCCACTCGGCGATTTCCGTTGGAAAGTTGGTGCGGCGGCTGGTGCCGACTTTCTTGCCGCAAAGGTCGAGAGTCTCGTTGATGTCCTTGTTTTTCTGCAGGGTGTAGAACTGCGGACCACTGGTGAAGTAGTCGATGAAGGTCACGCTGGCCTGGCGTTCGACAGTGTCGGTCATGCCCGACAGCACCATGTCCACGCGGTCGGTGGTCAGGGCGTTGATCATTTGTTCGAAGCCGGTTTCCTGCCATTTGATCTTCACACCCAGGCGCTCGGCCAGGGCATTGCCCAGGTCATAGTCAAAGCCGGTGAGGGTGTTGGTGGCCGGGTCCTTGAAGTCCATCGGCGGGTAGTTCGGCATGATCGCCACGACGATTTCGCCCTTGGCCTTGATGCTTGCCGGCAGTTCGGCCGCGAAGGTGAGGCTGGATGCCATGACGCTTGCGAGTACTGCGGGAATAAAAAAGTTCTTCATGGTCGTTCTCTTATGAGTGTTGTGAGCGTCAACGGACGCTTAGGTTCGAACGGCAGAAATGAAGCTTTGGGTGCGAGGGTTTTGCGGACTTATTAGTATTTCTTCGGGGCTTCCAGCCTCCACGATCTGCCCGCCGTCCATGAACACCATGCGATTGGAAACTTCGCGAGCGAAGCCCAGTTCATGGGTGACGACGATCATGGTCATGCCGGTCTGCGCAAGATCGCGCATCACCGACAGCACCTCACCGACCAGTTCCGGGTCGAGTGCCGAAGTGGGTTCATCGAACAGCATCAGCTTGGGGCGCATGGCCAATGCACGAGCGATGGCCACGCGTTGCTGCTGGCCGCCCGAAAGCTCGATCGGGTAGCTGTTGCACTTGTCCGCCAGGCCAACACGGGCGAGCAGTTCCAGGGCCTCCTCATTCGCCTCTTTGGGGGAGCGCTTGAGCACCTGGCACGGTCCTTCGATGATGTTCTGCAACACGGTCATGTGGGGGAACAGGTTGAACCGTTGAAACACCATGCCGGTGGACAGCCGCTGGCGGGCGATCTGGGTTTCGTTGAGTTCGTGCAGCTTGTTGCCGACGATCCGGTAACCCACCAGTTCGCCGTCGACCCACAGGCCGCCCTTGTCGATTTTTTCCAACTGGTTGACGCAGCGCAGCAAGGTGCTTTTTCCCGAGCCGGACGGGCCGATGATGCACAGCACTTCGCCTTGCTCGACTTCGATGTTGATGTCCTTGAGCGCGTGGAACTGGTCGTAATATTTATTCAGGCTCACGGCCTTGACGATGCTTCTCATGGGGAACTCCTCAGGAACGCTTGCCGGCGCCGCGGGCGAAACGACGCTCCAGGCGACTCTGACCAAAGGACAGGACGGTGACGGTGGCCAGGTACCAGATGCCGGCGACGATCAGCAGCTCCATCACGCGGGCGTTGGCGTAGTAGATGTTCTGGGCGTTGTAGAGCAATTCCGAGTATTGGATGACGCTCGCCAGCGAGGTCATCTTCACCATGCCGATGAACTCGTTGCCGACCGGCGGAATAATGATCCGCATGGCCTGGGGCAGGATGATCCGGCGCAGCGCTTGCAGGCGTGGCATGCCGATGGATTTGGCAGCCTCGTATTGCCCGGTGTCCACCGAGAGCAGGCCGGCGCGCACCACTTCGGCGGTGTAGGCGCCCTGGTTGATGCTCAAGCCCAGCAAGGCCGCCGCGAACGGGGTCATCAGGCTCACGGTGTCCATTTCGAACAGGCCGGGAATGCCGATGGTGGGGAAGATCAGCGCCAGGTTGAACCACAGGAGCAGTTGCAGAATCAGCGGCGTGCCGCGAAACAGCCAAGTATAGGTCACGGCCACATAGCGCAGGATCGGGTTGGCCGACATGCGCATGATCGCGGTGATCACGCCGAACACGATGCCCAGCGCCATGGCCAATACGGCCATGACGATGGTGTTGAGCAAGCCCCACATGATCGCCTCGGAGGTCAGGAACTGGCCGATGTACGACCATTCGATCTTGCCTTCGGCGAAGGCGCGCACCAGGCCAACAAGGGCGATGACGATCAGCGTGGCGAAGAAGATCCGCCCGTAGTAGCGCCGAGGCACATGATCGTACTGGGTAATGTCAAACTGGTTTTCCGCCAGCTTGCGCTCCGCCTGGAGTCGTTCTGCCTGTGTCTGGCTCATGTTGTTTCTCCGTACTCGGTTTCGGCGCTATCGCTGTGGGAGCAAGCTCGCTCCCGCAGTTCGGTGTGTTGCTCAGAGGCGAAAGCCCTGATAGTCCTCGGTCCATTGCTGCTGGGCGGCGAGGGCGGTTTTCAAGCGTCCGATCTGTTCGCGTACCTGTTGTGGCGCCGTCCCGCCCCAGCCATTGCGTGCAGCGATGGCGGCTTCGAGGGTCAGGCTTTCGCGTACTTCTGGGATGAGGCGCGGGTCGATTTCCGCCAGCAGAGCGGGGGAGGCCTCCCACAGTTCGAGGTCGTGTTTCTCGCACGCCTGGACCAACGCACCGGTGATTTCGTGAGCTTCCTTGAACGGCACGCCGCGCATCGCCAGCCAATCGGCAACTTCGGTGGCGAGGGTGAAGCCCAGCGGTGCCTGGCGGCGCAATTCCTCGACGTTGACTTTCATGGTTGCCACCATGCCCGCCATGGCGGGCAGCACCAGTAGCAGCGTGTCGACGCTGTCGAGCACACCGTGCTTGTCTTCGCTCAAGTCACGGTTGTAGGACAGTGGCAAGGATTTAAGCGTGGAGAGCAGGCCGGTCAGGTTGCCGATCAGGCGACCGGCCTTGCCTCGCGCCAGTTCGGCGATGTCCGGATTCTTCTTCTGCGGCATGATCGAGCTGCCGGTGGCGTAGGCATCGTCCAGTTCGACCCAGCGAAATTGCCGCGACGACCACAGGCAGAACTCTTCGGCAAGGCGCGAGATATTGATGCCGAGCATGCTGGCGATGAACAGAAACTCGGCGACGTGATCGCGGCTGGCCACGGCGTCGATGGAGTTTTCGCAGACGCCGCTGTAGCCCATTTCCTTTGCCGACTGCTGAGGTAGGCGAGCGATCGCCGAGCCCGCCATGGCCGCCGCACCGAGTGGTGACAGCGACGTGCGTGCGTCCCAGTCCACCAACCGCTGTACGTCGCGCAGCATCGACTGGGCGTGGGCCAGCAGGTGGTGAGCGAACACGATCGGTTGCGCCTGCTGCAGATGGGTGAAGCCGGGGCAGATGCTGTCGATGTGTTGCTCGGCCTGTTCCACCAGCGCCTGCTGCAGGCCCAACACTTCAACGGCCACGGTGCGTACGTGGTCACGCAGGAACAGCCGCAGATCGTTGGCGGTCTGGTCGTTGCGCGAACGGCCGGCCCGCAGCTTGCCACCCAGAGCGCCAAGCCGTTCGGTCAGCAGGCGCTCGATGAACGTGTGGACGTCTTCATCATCCAGGGTCGGGGCGATGCTGCCGGCACGATAGTCCGCGCCGATGCGTTCCAGGGCGTCGAGCATGGTCTGGGCTTCTTGTTCGGTCAGCAGTCCGGCGCGCTGCAATTCCCGGGCATGGGCCTTGGAGCCGGCGAGGTCGTACGGGGTGAGCCGGAAGTAGCGCTCAGGGCAACGGGACAGGGCCGCCAAGGCTTCGGAAGGGCCGCATTTGAAGCGAGCACCCCAGAGTCGGTCGGTGGTTTGAGACATTGTTTTTTCCTCGTCGGTTACGCGAACTGAAACGGGCACTCGAGGCCACGGCGTCGCTACGAAATCAGCGAGCGCAGTCAGGCCAGAGCAGTTTTCAAGAGGGCAGTTGCATCGGTGCGAGTGCTGATCGAACTGTCAGCTTTTGATGTTTCGCGACCAGCGTTTTGGCGCTGATGTTCGGAATTTATTGTCGGTTGCCAAGCTTGGTTTTCTGTGTTCATTATTATTGGGCCAGCTTGTTTTTGTTGTTGGACACAGGTTGTTGAATAGAGCGCCAGAGGTAAATAAGCATTATGGAAACCCCACTTTCCAATTCCGGAAACCCGCCGCCGAGAACCCCGCAAAGGGCACCGTTGGCCCTCAGCGGGCTGGACTTCAAATTGCTCAAAGTGTTCAAGGCCGTGGTCGAGGCGGGAGGCTTTAGTGCCGCACAGAATGAACTGAATGTGGGGCTGGCGGCCATCAGCAAACAGATTTCCGACTTGGAAATCCGTATCGGGATGCGCCTTTGCACGCGCGGGCGCGAGGGCTTTCATCTGACGGAAGAAGGGCGCCTGGTGTATCAGGCGTCGATAGACTTATTTGCCTCGGTCGATAACTTTCGTGATCGCCTTAGTTCAGCGCAGAACGAACTTGTAGGTGATCTTGGTGTGGGGGTTATTGATAATACTATTTCGGATGATAATTCCCCGTTAGTTGCTGCGCTCAGGCAAATTAATGAACAGTCGCCCAAGGTCAGGTTTCAACTTCAGGCTTCGCAACTCGATGAAGTCGAAAGAGGTGTCGTCGAAGGGCGGTTGGTGGCGGGGATCGTACCGATTTATCAAAAACGCGAAGAGTTCGATTACTACGAACTCTATGAAGAACGTTCGCAGGTCTATTGCGGACTCGGTCATCCGCTGTTCTCCATGGCGGACGCGGACATGGGGGAACATGTGCTCAAGGAGTATGAGTGCGTCAACCATCGCTACGCGATTCATCGCGACAAACTGAAATTTGCGCACTACGACCGCTTCTCCGCCTCAGCCACCCAGGTGGAAGCTGTGGCGTTGCTGATCAAGACGGGGCGTTTCCTCGGGTTCCTGCCTCAGCATTACGCCGCATCGATGGTGGCGCGGGGAGAGTTTCGCGCAGTGTGTCCGGACCTGATCAATATCGTCACGCCATTCAGTCTGATACTGCGTCACAACACTGTGCGCAGCCCCTTGGTCAAGGCCTTTGCCCAGGCGTTGGGGGTGGATCTGAAGGCTCCGCTTTGATGTTTATGGGGTCGTCACTCACGAACCTTGGCGGTAACCGGAGTGATAGGTAAGTTGCACCATCAAACCGTTGGCGCTGTTTTCGTTCAAACACCGCGACCTGTTCCGGCGTGTTCCGTTGGAAAGGCACTCAGTTGAACTATCCGAGGGTTCAATCACCCCGTCCAGTATGCGCAGTCCCACCCTCTAAGTGACGGCGGTAATAATTGGATTTGTGCAAGGGAAACGGTGGCTGTTCATGGGATCAATCTGCTAAAGGGTTCGTATTGACGAGCGAATCGCCCGTGCACATTCGATCACCGCAGGCGCCAGCTTGCGCTCGGCTTCCTCCATGCTCCAGCGACTCGTGGGCACCACCACATGGACGGCTGCGACCGGCAGGCCCTGGCTGCCAATGATCGGCGCGGCAATGGACATGTCGCCCAGGAACAACTCTTCCTTGTTCGTGGCGTAGCCCCTGTGCCGAGTGGTCTCGATCTGCTCGATGATGTCGTCGACCGCGGTCAGGGTGTACTGGGTATGGCGTGTGCGCTCGCTGGCTTGCAGTGCGGCAACGAGTTCGTCGTCGGGCAGGGCGCTCAGGAACGCCCGCCCGGAACCGGTGCAGTACATCGGGATCCGGCTGCCGATGGGCATGTGGATAGGGATGAATTTCGGCGCCACGAAGCGTGCCACGTACACCATGTCCAGCCCGTCGGGTTCGGTCAGGTTGGTCGTCTCCCCGGTAGCCTGTGCCAACTCGGCAAGGAACGGGTTGGCCACGTCCACCAGTGTGTCGGCGGCCAGGTAGTTGTAGCCGATCTCCATGACCTTCGGGGTCAACTGGAAGCGCTTGGTCTGTGGATGCTTGCGCACATAACCCAGCTCTTCGAGGGTATGGATCATACGTTGCGCCGAGCTTTTATTGATCTCTGCGGCTTGCGCGATATCCGCCAGGTTCATGGTGCGCCGGGCTGCGTTGAACGCCCGCAGCACCGCCAGGCCTTTTTCCAATGACTGATTGAACAGCGGATGAGGGGTATCGCTCATGGAAAATCCTTATATTCCGTGCTTTAAATATCGATATCCGATACTTATAAATCTCTTTACGATTTTTGTAAATCGCTTTACAGTCATTTTGAGCCTCCTGCCATCCATATGGGGCAACCCTTACCGGACTTAAGACAATAAAAGCGTCCAATGGGAGATACGCCATGCTTACTCGCTTTCGTGCACTCACGTTCGTTGTTGCCCTGGCTGCTGGCATCGCTTCAGCCAACGCCGTCGCCGAGCCTGTCTACAAGGTCGGTGCAACCGCAACGGGGATTCCCTTCACCTTTCTCGACGTCAAGAGCCAGAGTATCCAGGGCATGATGATCGACGCCGCGCAGGCGGTGGCCAAGGCGGGTGGCTTCGAGGTGGAGATCCAGCAGACCACCTTCGCTTCGCTGATCCCGTCACTGACGTCAAACAAGATCGACCTGATTTCTGCCGCCATGCTCCGGACGCCGGCGCGGGAAAAGGTGGTGCAGTATTCCGATCCGGTCTTCACCTATGGCGAGGGGCTGATCGTCAAGTCCGATGACCCGACCGCGTACACCCGCATGGAGGATTTTGCCGGCGAAGTTGTCGGCGCCCAGGTCGGCACCGTGTTCATCGATGAGTTGAACAAGCGTGGTGTCTTCAAGGAAGTCCGTGGCTATGACTCGATCCCCGATCTGATGCGCGACCTGGCCCTCGGCCGTATCAAGGCGGGTTTCGCCGATCGCCCGATCGTCGCCTATCAATTGGCCCAGGGCACCCAGAACAAGGTGCACCTGGTACAGAGCTATCAGCCGGTGGTGATGGGGGACGTTTGCCTGATCGTGCGCAAGGGCGACAACGCAACACTGGAGCAGGTCAACAAAGGCATCGCTGCGATCAAGGCTGATGGTTCCCTCGAACGGATCATCGAGAAGTGGAAGCTCAACTGATGGTTTTGTCGACCGCCTGCGGTGGCGGGCGGGTCCACTCATTGTTCCGTGGGTAGATTTTTATGATTCTCCAGAATGCTTTGGACTTCCTCCCTATCTTGCTCAAAGGGGCGGTGGTCACTCTCCAAGTGACGGCCGGGTCGTTTGTACTCAGCTCGCTGATCGGCCTGCTCCTGGCCCTGATGATGGTCTCGAAAATACGTGCGGTTGCGTTGTTCGCCATCAGTGTGGTGAACATCATCCGGGGGCTGCCGATCATTGTGCAGCTGTTTTATATCTATTTCGTCCTGCCGGAATTCGGCATTCAACTGACGGCCATGCAGGCTGGTGTCATTGGCCTGGGAATCGCTTATTCGGCCTATCAGGCGGAGAACTTCCGGGCCGGTATCCAGGCGATCCAGCAAGGGCAGATCGAGGCGGCGGAATCCTTGGGTATGCGCGGTGCGATGGTGATGCGGCGCGTGGTGCTGCCCCAGGCATTCCGCATCGCCTTGCCGCCTTACGGCAACACCCTGGTCATGATGCTCAAGGACTCGTCGCTGGTCTCCACCATCACCGTGGCCGAGATGACTCGCGCGGGGCAACTGATCGCCTCTTCGACCTTCGAGAACATGACGGTCTACACCCTGGTGGCATTGCTCTACCTGGCGATGAGCCTGCCGCTGTCCTTTGCGCTGCGTCGTCTGGAAGCACGCTTCAGCACCCGGAGAACGTCATGATCGAGATCAAGGGCATTCACAAGCGTTACGGCAGCGTGCCGGTCCTCGAAGGCATCGATTTGCAGGTCAAGAGCGGTGAAGTGGTGTGCCTGATTGGCCCTTCGGGGTCGGGGAAGTCCACGTTGCTGCGCTGTATCAATGGCTTGGAAAGTTATGACCAGGGCGAGGTCCTGGTCGGCGATGAACGTGTCGACCGTAATGCCAGGAACATCCACGACATTCGCACTCGGGTGGCGATGGTCTTTCAGCGCTTCAATCTGTTCCCGCACCGCACGGCCCTGGAAAATGTCATGGAAGGGCCGATCTACGTAAAGAAGGAGAACCCTCAGGCGGCGCGCAGGAATGCCGAGGCGCTGATGGAAAAGGTCGGCTTGTCCCATCGGATGAATGCCTACCCGGACGAACTGTCAGGGGGGCAGCAGCAACGTGTCGCCATTGCCCGGGCGTTGGCGATGAACCCCCAGGCGATCCTCTTCGACGAACCGACCTCGGCGCTCGATCCGGAGTTGGTCGGCGAAGTGTTGGCGGTGATGCGCAATCTGGCCAACGAGGGCATGACCATGATCGTGGTGACCCACGAAATGGCCTTCGCTCGAGACGTCGCCGACAAGGTCTGTTTTCTTCACAGCGGCAAGATCGTCGAGTCAGGACCCGCCGGGGAAGTACTGAGTACGCCGACGCATCCTCGCACACAGGACTTTCTTCGCCGGTTGCTCAACCACAGCGGGGAGGTGCCGGCATGAATGCACCTTTCGCCCCGCAACTGCCGGCCTCACTCTGGGCCGCGACGGCTACACCGGCGGTGCAAACGCCGGCCTTGGCCGAAGACAAGCAAGTGGAGGTGGCCATCGTGGGGGCTGGCTATACCGGTTTGGTGACGGCTTTACGCTTGGCCGAAGCGGGTGTCAGCGTCTGTGTGCTGGATACGGGGGAGCCAGGCTGGGGGGCCTCGGGGCGCAACGGCGGGCAGGTGATTCCCGGGCTGAAGTTCGACCCGGATCAATTGCTCGCCAAGTTCGGCCCGGCCCGTGCCGAAGCGATGATCGAGGCGGCCGGGTCAGCCGCTGACGAAGTGTTCGCGCTGATTCGCCAGTACGGGATCGAGTGTGATGCCACCCGCAAAGGCTGGATTCAACCGGCCTGTTCGACGACTGCGATGAAGACCATCGAGCAGCGCGCCGCGCAATGGCAACGCCGGGGCGTCAAGGTGGAGCTGTTGGACCGGGCGGCGGTCAGCCAACGTATCGGTACCGAGAATTACCTGGGGGGGTGGGTCGATCCTCGGGCCGGCAGCTTGCATCCATTGAGTTACGCCCGTGGCCTGGCGAAGGCCGCCGTGGGGCAGGGCGCAATGATCCACGGCCACAGCCGCGTCACGGGGCTGCAGCGGCATCGATCAGGCTGGCTGTTATCCACCGCGCAAGGCTTCAAGGTCAGTGCGCAACGGGTGTTATTGGCCACCGATGGCTATACCGACGACCTGTGGCCCGGGTTGCGCCAGACCGTCGTCGCGGCCAACAGCTTCATCATCGCGACCCGTCCGCTCCCGCCGGCGATCCGCAAGACCATCCTGCCCGGTGGTGAGGTCTGTTCGGACTCACGCCGTTTGCTGCTCTACTTCAAGCAGGATGCCCAGGGGCGTTTGCTTCTGGGAGGGCGGGGGCCGTTCTCGGAGCCTTCCCGGCAGCGGGACTGGGCGCACCTGGAGCGTTCGCTGGGGGCGCTGTTTCCGCAAGTGGCGGATGTGCCTGTCGAGTACCGCTGGAGTGGTCGGGTCGCCCTGACGCAAAGCTTTCTTCCCCATGTGCATGATCCGGCACCGGGGCTGTCAGTCTTGCTCGGCTACAACGGCCGCGGCATCGCCCTGTCCACGGCGTTGGGCAAGCATCTGGCCGCGAAGCTCTCAGGGGCGACGCAGGACTTCCCGTTCCCGGCCATGCCACTGCGGCGAATTCCGTTTCATGCGTTGCAGCGGCTTTATCTCGCTGCCGGGATCAGCTATTACCGGGTATTGGATGCCTTGTTTTGAGCGCTCATTGAAAAAACTGCGGGCACCGGTCGGGCGTTGTCGGTGGCGTCTTATCGGCCCAAGGCGAGCGCCCGCCAAGCCAAATTTCCATTCAACCTGAATGGCTCCGAAGTGGAAATGGCGTTAGCATCCCCTCCATTGGGCTTAAACAGCCTGTTTTTTCAGATCAGGGTCGCATTGTGGAAAAGCTAAAACGCCTTCAAAGCGGAATCGAAGGACTCGACGCGCTGCTCCAGGGAGGGCTGGTCGCGGGTGCTTCATACATAATCCAAGGACGCCCAGGTTCAGGCAAGACTATCCTCGCGAACCAACTTGGATTCCATCATGCCCGCAGTGGCGGTCGTGTTTTAGTCGCCACGCTGCTGGCCGAATCACATGATCGACTTTTCCAGTTTCTTTCTACGCTGAGCTTTTTCGACTCAGCCAAAGTCGGTGCCGAAATCCAATTTGTCAGCGCATTCGACACATTGGAAAACGAAGGCCTGGATGAAGTCGTGAAACTGCTTCGACGCGAGATCAGTCGGCAAAAGGCTACCGTGATGGTTGTCGATGGTCTGCTCAATGCGCGCTCCAAGGCCGACTCGCCCATCGACACCAAGAAATTCATCTCGGAGCTGCAGGGACACGCCGCTTTCGCCGGTTGCACCGTGTTGTTCCTCACCAGTTCGCGGCTCGACGACGGTAGCCCTGAGCACACGATGGTGGACGGTGTCATCGAAATGGGTGAAGAACTGTTCGGGACGCGTTCGGTTCGGCGCATTCAACTGCGCAAGACACGCGGCAGCGGTGCGTTGACCGGTCTTCACGAATGTGAAATCAACGACGACGGTTTGGTTGTCTATCCGCGCCTGGAAAGCCTCTACAGCCGTCCTTCCGCCCCCGACAGTGCCGACATGACGCGTATAGCCAGCGGGATTGAATCCCTGGATGACATATTGGGCGGAGGCTTGCACAGCTCCAGCGTGTCACTGGTCATCGGTCCTTCCGGGATTGGTAAAACGACGCTGGGTCTCAAATTCCTCGCCAAGTCGACGGCAGATGCCCCTGGCTTGCATTTCGGATTCTATGAAAGCCCGCAGCGACTGCGCCTCAAAGGTCTCTCCCTGGGCATCGATATCGAAGGCATGGAAAAAAGCGGTGCGTTGAGCATTGCCTGGCAGCCCACCACCGAAGGCTTGCTGGATGGACTCGGCGCACGGCTGCTGGACATCGTCAGGGAAAAGGGTATCAAGCGCCTGTTCATCGATAGCCTGAGCGGCATGACACGGACTTCGACGAATCCCGCGCGGATTACCGATTTCTACAGTGCGCTGATGAACGAGCTGCGATCCCGGGGCGTTACGGTGTTCGCCTCCTGGGAGATGCGAGATCTATTCGGTTCCGAGGTCAGTTCACCGAACTCGGACCTGTCCAGCATCGTCGATAACCTGATGCTCATGCGTTTCCTTGAAGATCGCTCTGAACTAAGAAGGACGCTCTCCATTCTTAAGGTACGAGACAGCGCTTATGACCCCTCGCGATTCGAGGTGGTCATCCGGGATCAAGATGTTTTCCTTGAAAAGGCTTTGAAAAATGAACCTTCAGCCGCAGCTGAGTCATTGCCTGGTTCAATTTCATAAGTCTTTGAGCGGGTTGAATTAACATGACCACCATCCTGGTCGTCGACGACGAGTATTTGATCGCTGACATCCTCGGTTTTGCGCTAGAGGACGAGGGCTTCATGGTCGTAAAAGCCAGCAATGGTCAAAAAGGACTCGAAGTGCTGGAAAGAGAGCGTCCAGCCTTGATCATCACTGACTTCATGATGCCGGTCATGGATGGTCTTGAATTCGCCACGGCCGTGCGAGCCTTACCGTCCGTCAAGGGGTTGCCGATCATCTTGATGAGCGGTGCCCAGGCTCACGTGGGGATGAAGCGATCGGATTTGTTTGATGCCGTGCTGCCCAAGCCATTCGACATAGATTCGATTGTCGCCGAGGTGAAGAGGCTCTTGGTTGCAGAGTGATACGGCGTCGAGAGCCGCCGAGCCACAAGACGGCCGACATGCGGATCGTGAAATCGCTTGCGCGGTGATAAGAAGGTTGCAGTGGCGTCCACGGTCCTCGGGAGCACCTCCTCGAACGTTCAGTCCACCAAGTCCGCAGCGAGTTCGTCCTCTCCGCGGATTGTCTCCATAAGAGACTTCCACAGACCGGTGGACGATGACGGGTCAACGATCCCCAATTTGTTGCTGATGGCTTCGAAGGTTTCCATGGTCATGTCGTCGCCCGAGTAATGCTTCTTGAGTCCACGGTTCAACTGACGCCGCATATCCGTCGAGACTTCGGTGTACTCATTGAAGTCTGGCTTGGTGGCCCGTCTTGCGTCCATGGTTCGTGAGTAGATGGTGTCGCCGTTCAGCATGACCCTGAACCAGATGGATTCTGCCAGGTGTTTCCAGCCGTATGCCAGCTTGGCTTCGACTTTCAACATCATTTTCTCCATTCGGTAGTCATGCAGGACGGTTTCGAGAATCAGCTGTTCCGAGTTCTGGAACGTGGTTGCAGCTACGATGTTGCCCGCAATGTCTTTGCCAAGCAGCCCATGGCCTACCAGATGGCACCAGTCGTACCGAATCGCTGAATGTCCCTTGTTGAAGGTGAACACCCCGCCCTTGCGGGCGTACTGCGTCGCGGATAGTTCCTCGCCCACTTCTTCCAATGTCGCAGCTTTCATTTTTTTAGTGTGTATGCGTTTGCCGACGAAGCCATGCATCAGATCGTGCATCTGCGGTTGTTTCTTGCCCTCGTAGGGCACAAGCCAGGCCCAGGAACCTTGCAGCAGCACGAAGTTCATCAGCCCGTGATTGACGGCTCGAAACCTGCGTTTGGTGATTTTTTCGGGTGAGGCATTCTTGTAGTTGGAAAAGCGTCCGTAGGTCGGGGCGCGGCCCGTCTTGGGGATGACACGCACGATCGACCGGTCATTTTCCAGCAAGATTTCTTCGTACGGATCGATGGGCGAGCCATCGCTAAGCTCCCGGGTTCCGTACCTTGCTTGCACGGTCCAGCGATTACCTTTCAAGTCGCGAATGTAGTAGGTACCGTCTCGGCAATAGACTGAGTACTCGTTGGACATGGGAACCTCTTCCATCTGCCGTGGTGCTATAGCCAGGACTCGACGCCACCATGACGTGAACACGTCCCGCTGTGCCGACTGGAAACCACGAAAGCACCGCCCTTGCTTACCCTGTAACCAGGTTTCGGTGATTCACGGTCACAATGAGGCTAGCAGAATTTTTCGCGTTGAAATGCCCAAGTTTCCTATCAGTCATCCGTCTCGCCCGGTGACACCAGCGCTTACATCCGGTGATGTTCCAGCAGGAAATCCACGAACACCCGCACCCGTGCCGGCATTGCCGAGCCCCCTACGAACACCGCATGAATCGGTTCCCGGTCGCCTGGGTTCCAGGCTTCCAATAGCGGTATCAGGTCACCGCGCTGCAGGTCCTCGCTCACGCTGAACTCGCCGATACGGGCAATGCCGGCACCCACTCGTGCGAGTTGTGCCAGTGCTTCACCGCTGCTGCATTCGATATTGCCGCTGACTTTCAGGGAAAACTCCCTTGCGTCACGGATGAACGGCCAGTTGGGTTCGGCACGCCGGAAGTTGAAGCGTAGGCAGTTGTGTCGTAGCAGGTCTTCCGGCTCCTGGGGGATGCCGTGGCGCTGCAGGTACTCGGGCGATGCCACCACGACCTGGCCAGTGTCGCCGATCCTGCGCGCGGTCAGCGGGCTGTCCGGCAGATGGCCGAAGCGTATCGCCACGTCGGCCTGGCCGCCGAGAATGTCGACGACTTCATCGCCCAGGGTGAGGTCGACGACGATGTTCGGGTAGCGGGCGCTGAATGCCGCCACCAAAGGAACGATGGCCAGCCGTCCATGGCCAAGGGCGGCACTGACCCGCAATCGGCCCCTGGGCACGCCCTGGTCGGCGATGGCTTCTTCGACTTCGTCCATGTCGGCCAGGATACGCCGGGCACCGCGCAGGAAAGCTTCGCCCTCGGCGGTGAAGGTGATAGCCCGGGTGGTGCGTAACAGCAGGCGGGTACCCAGGCGTTGTTCGGTACGCGCGATGATCCGACTGACCGCCGAGGGTGTCAGCCCCAATGCACGCGCGGCGGCTGACAGGCTGCCTTCCTGCGCAACGGTGGCGAACACGCTCATTTCACCTGACCTGCCGTTGAAGTCCATTTGTGCCTCTTGCGCAAAGGTGATTGCCAAAAATGCTATCTACCGCCTGAAAAGACTGAATCGTAGCATTGGCGGCATAGATAAGGAGCCTACCATGCGTATCAATCCACCACTTGTCGCACTCGCCATAGGTGCCTTTGGCATCGGCGTTACCGAGTTCGCCCCCATGGGCATGTTGCCGGGCATCGCTGCGGATCTCGGCGTTTCCATTCCCGCCGCCGGTCTGTTGGTCAGTGCCTACGCCCTGGGCGTACTGCTCGGCGCGCCGCTGATGACCCTGACCACCGGCAGGATCCCCCGGCGCTATCTGCTGATCGGGCTCATGGCGATTTTTACCCTGGGTAATCTGATGTCGGCCCTGGCGACTGATTACTACAGCCTCATGGTCGCCAGGGTGGTGACCTCACTGAACCACGGTGCGTTCTTTGGCGTTGGCTCCATCGTCGCCGCCAGCGTGGTCGCCCCGGACAAACGTGCCGGGGCGGTTGCGGCCATGTTCATGGGCCTGACCCTGGCGACCATCGGCGGTGTGCCGCTGGCCGCCTGGTTCGGCGAACTGTTCGGCTGGCGCACGGCATTCTGGGGCATCACCGGCCTCGGCGGGGTGACCATGGCCGCGCTGTGGTTCGCCTTGCCCAACCTGAAAATGTCGCAAGGCGTCGGTGTGCTGGCTGAAATTCGGGTGCTGGGCCGTGGCCCGGTGCTGGGGGCGTTGGCCCTGACCGTCGTCGGCTCGGGTGCAATGTTTACCGTCTTCACTTACATCGCGCCGATCCTCAGCAACGAGACCCACGGGTCCACCGCTTACATCACCGCCATGCTGGTGTTGTTCGGTGTGGGGTTGACGCTGGGCAACATGTGGGGCGGCAAGGCCGCCGACCGCTCGATAGACCGCACCCTGATCGTTTCGCTGAGCGTGCTGATTCTCGTCTTGCTGGCGTTCACCGTCCTGATGCGTTGGCCACTGCCGGCCGCCGTGGCCATCCTGATATGGGGCATCGCCAGCTTCGCCCTGGTGCCGCCGCTACAGATGCGCGTCATGGAAGCCGCCAAGGACGCGCCCAATCTGGCCTCGGCGGTGAACATCGGTGCCTTCAATCTCGGCAACGCGATAGGGGCGGCGCTGGGCGGAGCGGTGATCAATGCCGGGCTGGGTTATCCGGCGATTTCCCTGGCCGGAGCGGCCATGGCGGGTCTGGGGCTGCTGATGGTGCTGGCTTTTGCCTGGCGTTCCAGAGCGGCTGCAACGGCGGTTGCGTGACGATGATGTGGATATCACTTGCCCCCGGCTCATTGCCGTAGCGTGGTATTGCGCAGATAACGTGCCGGTGAGGTGCCCAAGGTCTTGCGAAACATCGTGATGAACGAGCTGACTGACTCGTAGCCGAGCGCTTCAGCGGTTCTCTGCACCGACTGCCCCTCGGCCAGGTTTTGCAACGCGACGATGATCTGCCATTGCTTGCGCCATTGACCGAAGGTAAGCCCGGTTTCGCTTTTTATCAGGCGGGCCAGCGAGCGTTCGCTCATGGCCACATGCCGTGCCCAACTGGCCATGGTGGCGCGGTTGGACGGCTCTTGCGCCAGCGCCCGGGCGATTGTGCGAAGCTGGTTCGAGGCGGGCAAAGGCAGGTAAAGCTGTTCCGTGGGCGCCAGTTCGAGTTCTTCGAGCAGCACGTTGGCCAGCCGTGCCAGGCGCGAATCGGTGGGGTAATCCTGGACCTGGCCACTCAGGTGAAGGATGAGTTCCAGGATCAGTGGCGATAGCGCCAGCGTACAGCAGCGATCGGGAAGCGACGCGGCGCCGGGTTCCACGAATAAAAAACAGACCTGCCCGTTGGCCGTGACGCGGTTGCTATGGGCGACCCCTCCCGGAATCCAGACGCCGAACCCTGACGGGACCATCCACACGCCATCTTCCACCGTACACACAATGCCGCCGCAATAAGCCACGACCAGTTGCCCCTTGCGATGTTTGTGTTCGGCGGACTCACTGTCGTTGCGCTGGGTTTCCAGCATCAGTGCTACGGCAGGTTGCGACAGGTTGTCGTACTCGAATCGATCGACGTGGAAACGGTGGATTTCGGCCATGGCGTGTCGTCGGCGTTTGTCTGAATTTGATTATATTTTGGCAGTGTACTCAATATCGGCAGCGGTGGTCGTCCCTTAGCATCATCACCAGGCCCCCTTCAGTACGTGGGCGAATCCTAGACCCCCTCCGAATCCTGGTGCTTGCCATGCTTAGCGAAATCTCCATTGCCAACCTCTACGTCCCCCCCTTGTTGATCTACCTGGGGGCATCGGTCTTGGCCTACAAGCTCATCGAGCGCCTGGCCCGGCGTTGGCTGGACGAGGCGTGGCACCCGACGCTGGCGCGTTTTTTTGTCTCGCTTATCGTCGTGTCGGCGATGGTCGTCAATTGCTGAGTGAGGCCGGCCATGTCTATCGTCAAAATCCTCAAACCTGCCGCCACCCTGGGACTTGGCGTGCTGGCCCTGGTGTTCTGCCTGCAACTTTGGCGGGCTTATGTCTTGGCGCCCTGGACGCGGGACGGACGGGTGAGCGCGCAGGTCATCCGTATCGCACCAGAGGTCTCCGGCCAAATCGATCAGTTGCTGGTCAGCGACAACCAATGGGTCGCCAAGGGCGATCTGCTGTATCGCATCGATGCGCGTGCTTATCGATTCGAACTGCAACAGCGTGCGGCGGAGTTCGCTGAAGCGCGCAGTGTGTTCGAGCAGCGCAGTGCACAATTGAAGCGGCGATCCCAATTGGCCGACGCCATCGCCCGGGAAGAGATCGACAATGCGGCGCGTGACTTGGCTGTGGCCCAGGCACGCCTGGACGCGGCACGCAGCCAGTTAGCCCATGCGCAGCTCGACCTGGACCGCACGACGATACGTTCGCCGGTGGACGGCTACGTCACTCAACTGCGGCTGCAGCCCGGTGACTACGCGGAGGCTGGCCATACCAACCTGTTCGTGGTCGATGGCCATAGTTTCTGGATCACGGGTTATTTTGAAGAGACCAAACTGCCCGGTGTGCGCATCGGCGCGCCGGTGTCGATCAAGCTGATGGGGTTTGCCCCGCTGCTGGAAGGGCATGTGGCAAGCATGGGCAGAGGCATCGCCGATGCCAATGAATTGCGCAACGACAGCGGTTTGCCTCAGGTGAGCCCGACCTTCAGTTGGATTCGGTTGGCACAGCGCGTACCCGTGCGCATCGAGTTGGACAGGGTCCCGGACGGGGTGGAGTTGGCGGCGGGCATGACCGCCAGTGTCGAAGTGACGCCGCCGAACGCCGCGCCACGCTGGCGACTCACCCAATGGCTGCAGGCATTCCTGTGATGACTCGCCTGGCGACACGCCTGTTCGCGGCCATCCCCTTGCCCTGGACACCTGCCAGTTTCTTCTACGTGGTGCGCAGTATCTTGGCGGCGGGGCTGGCGCTGTGGCTCGGCTTCCAACTGCATCTGGAATCGCCGTTCTCAGGGGCGTCCACTGTGTTGCTGCTGGTGCAGCCCATCCAAGGGGCAGTGCTGGGAAAAGGCTTCTACCGGATGTTGGGAACCCTGGTAGGCCTGGTCGCGGCTTTCGTGCTGACAGGGTTGTTCGCTCAACAGATGCTGCTGTTCATACTCGGCATCGGTATATGGCTGGGGCTGTGCGTCAGTGCAATGAGCGTCTTGCGCCATTACCAAGCTACGGCGGCAGTGGTGGCGGGTTATACGGTCTGCCTGGCACTGGGGCCTGCCATCGTCGCGCCTGAACAGGGCTTCGATCACATCATCACACGCGGCACGGCGGTGGTGCTCGGGGTGCTGAGCTTGAGTCTGGTGGCAACGCTGTTCAGTTCCAAGACGATGGAGAAGAAGCTCCGAAGCTCGCTGGTCGATGTCTGTGTTCGCAGTGCTCGGCTGCTCGCAGCGAGGCTCTCGGGCGAGCAGTCCGCGGAGCTGGCGACGCAACACCACCCGCTCGCCATGGATATCGGTAAGGTGGACGACCAATTGGGAATAGGGCGGGGCGAATCGTCGCGGATTCGCTCCCGGCAGCTGGCGATTCAGGCCGGGCTGGCGCATTTGCAATTCGCTGTTCTCGATGTGCACAGCGACGATCCATACCCCGGGATCGACCCCACGTTGCTCGCGCGGATAAGCACGGCGTTGCGGCAACTGGGTGAACGGATGAGCGATAGCCGCTGCGACTTTCTCGCCGCCGCCGATACGGTGGGGCAACTGCGTAGCCTTGCGAATGATTTCGCTGACTCAAACCACCCCTCGCGGTTGCTCAGCGAACGCTTGGACGAACAACTGACGGATCTGGGCGAGGCCTTGCTGAACTTCGCCAGCCTCGATCACGCTCGCCGCGAGCAGGTACGTGCCGTGGTGTATCCGCGCAATTACGCTGATGCGGCGCGAAACGGCATCAGGGCACTGCTCGCCACGTTGGCCGCGGGTGCGGTCTGGTATCTCAGCGGTTGGGACCAAGGGCCCGCGCTACTGGCGGTACTGGGCCCTTGCTGCACACTGCTGGCGCCGGCCCCCGCGCCTGCCCAAGGCCTCGCCAGCTTTATTCGGGGCACGTTCTACGCCATTCTGGCGGCAGCACTGTGCAAATTCCTGCTGATGCCACAGATCAACGGCTTCCCATTGTTATTCCTGTTACTGGCTGCGTTCTGGTCGTTCGGGATTCATGCGACGAGCCAACCGCGCTACGCCCTGCAAGGGATTGCCTACCTGATCGGGTTCAATACCTTGGTGAGCACCGGCGATACCGCCTTCTACAATTTCGTCGATTTCGCGAACCAAGCGCTGGCCTGGATCGTTGCAATGCTTGTCTGTCTATTAGCGTTCCAGGTTTTGCCGAAGGATCCCGCTAAACATGTCCGGGCATTGAAACACTCGCTCCACAAGGACACACGCCGACTACTTCGCCGTGGAAGCCATATCAATCACCCAAAATGGCAAGCGAAACAACAATCCAGGCTAGTCGCGTTGAAAAGTTTGCCAGGCGCTGATAGCCCGCAGGATTACCAGGCGGGTTATTTGTCGCTGCAACTGAGTAAACAATTGAACCGGCTACAGCGTAACGCCAGCGGTATCGATCCTGAATCGCCCGTCGCCCAATGCGCACAAACCGGAGCCCGGCGGATCGCTCGATATGCTCACCATCCGGCAATCGGTGCCGCCCATGCCCTGCGCACATCAAGGTCGATGAGCAGACTCGGGGCACATCATCTAGCGATCTGTTACCGGGACTTGGCTGGGCTGTTGGAGCAATACGCTAGCGTTGCGCGTTCCCCTTTATTGAGTCAGAACCGCAATCGGAAGGCGGAACGCGCGAAGTAAATGAAAAAAAGAGGCCTTGGCCTCTTTTTTCATTTCGCGATTTCAGTGCATTGATCCAATGCTGGATGAATTCTTACCACCTGAAGTTAACGGAAGTCACCAACTCGCGCTCGTCACCGTAGCGGCAGATGGCAAATTCACAATAGGTGTACTTTTTGTTGGTCACGTTGTTTGCGTTGAGGGCAACGTCCCAGTTCTTGTCGATCTGGTAGCTGGCCATGGCATCGAACAGGGTATAGGCCGGCATCTGCGAATCGATACCCGAAGCCTGGGTCGTTCCCTTATAGCGAGCACCACCACCGACCTTCAACTGCGGCAAACCGAGCAGGGCGAAGTTGTAGTCTGCCCATAGGGCGGCTTGATGGTAGGGCGTGTCTTCGCTGCGCTGGCCTACTTCGCTCTGGATCACGCTTTTGGTAATGCGCGCATCGGTGTAGGCATAGGTCGCAATGACAGTCAGTTGAGGCGTGACGTCCGTCTTGGCTTCCAGTTCCAGGCCGCGGGAGCGTTGTTCGCCAATCTGCTGGGGATTTTGGCCCGCCAGGTCGCGCCTCACTACGTTCTCTTGCGTAAGCTCATAAACCGCTGCGCTCAACAGGGTGTTGCTGCCAGGGGGCTGGTAGCGGATACCGATTTCGTACTGCTTGCCTTCGGTGGGGTCGAAGGTCTGGCCAGGTGCTTCGGACACCGCGACGGGGAAGAACGACTCGCTGTAGCTGATGTACGGCGCCAGGCCGTTATCCGCTTGGTACACAAGGCCCGCACGCCAGGTGGTGGCTTCGTTGCTTTGATGAATCGGGTCCTGACCAGGAGCAAAGGCTTTTTGATCCTGGTTGGCCCAGTCATGTCGGCCACCGAGCAACAGCAACCAGTGGTCGTCGAACTTGATCTGGTCTTGCAGATAAATGCCTGTCTGCAGGGTGTCGATCTGCGAACCGCGATCACGGTTTGGGCTCTTGTCCACCACTACGGGTTGTCCGTAGTTGTAATCACCGATATTGATAGAAGACGTGTTGGCCCGGAAGTTATGCGAATCGTACGAGGCATCGTACGTATCGGCGCCCACCAGGAAAGTGTTCTCCACACCCCCGATGTTCCAGCGCGTTTCGACATTGGTGTCGCTGGCCAGGGCCCTGGAGCGTTCACGCCGATCGCTGTATTGCCGGCGCAGGATACCGGTAGTGGCGGCGGCATTGATGGCCGCGGTGCTGGTCTGGGCCTGCAGGTATTTCCATTTCACATCCGCTTCGTAATAACGCAGTTTGTTGCTGATGCGGGTGTGCTCGTCGAAACGGTGTTCGAACTCGTAGCCGATGGCGGACATCTCGCCATTCATATCGTCGTAGTCAGGCTCGCCGATGAAGTCGTGGCGACCGATGGTGAACGGCCCGTTGCCGACACCCTTGACCAGTTGGTAGGGCAGAGGGGCGGAGAAGCGGGTGTCACTTTTTTGATAGAAGGACAGCAAGGTCAGCGACGTATCCTCGTCGGGGCGCCAGGTCAGGGCCGGGGCGATGTAGGTCTTGTCGTCGTTGATGTAGTCCTGTTGGGTGTCGCTGTCACGCTGGAGCAGGGTCAGGCGATAGCTGAGGGTCTCGCTGTCGCCCAGGGGGCCGCTGAAGTCCGCAGTCAGTTGCTTGCGATCGTGATTGCCATATTGCAGGCCCAACTCGTGCAGCGGTGTTTCGGTCGGGCGCTTGCTGACGCCGTTGACGAAGCCACCCGGTGAAAGCTGCCCGTACAGGACCGAGGCCGCGCCGCGAATCACTTCTACGCGCTCCATGCCGTAGGGTTCCTGGACGCCGTCGTAGGAGTTGTTTTGCAGGCGCAGGCCGTCGCGCAGCGAGCCGCCGGTTGCCGATTCCACGTCGAAACCACGAATGCGGAACCGGTCGGACGTGCGGTTGAAGCTGCTTGGCTGGCTGGTGAAACCCGGTGTGTAGCTCAGGGCGTCAGCCATGGTGTCCGATTTGCGATCGCGCATTTCATCGGCGGTCACCACGGACAACGACTGTGGTGTTTCAGTAATGGCCGCGTTGGTTTTGGTCGCACTGGTATTGCGCAAGGCGACTTTGCCGGTGAGTGGGCCTGTCGGGTTTTCAACGGCGGCGGCATTGATGTTGATTTCGCCCAGTTGAACCGCTGTGCCCTTGTCGGAGTTCTCATCCTGTGCGGCAATCGACTGCGCGGAAAAAATGCTCCCCAAAGCCAGCGCGAGGGTGCTCAAGTGAAAGGCTGGATGACGTGCGCCGTAACGTTTTTCGCTGCCAACTGTTGTTTTTTTTCCGAGCATCGAGGAAGTCCTTGAGTTTACATTGTGCTCTTGGGGAGCTGTATGCCCTGATTCTGTTCTACCAGGCAGACCTTCAGGGTAGGTGTCTACTGGCCACATGTTAGCTGTAAATGATAAGGGTTTGCATTAGTATTGTCAGGCTTGTAGGCAATTATTTTAGTTTCGACATATCCTGTCGCCCACTTAATGGCCCCCTGGCTGAGGTCCTGTCGCGTCACAGGACGAAAAATGCCGCGGGGGCATCCTCGATAACCCATTCGGTCAGGCCTTTTTGGGCATGGAGGGACAATCATGCTGAAAGCCACCGATGTGCGGCTGAGCTATGGCGAACAGCAGATTCTCAATGGTGTCAGCCTGGATATTCCTGAAGGTTGTTTCACCGCGTTGATCGGAGCCAATGGCTGCGGCAAGACCACGTTATTGAACGTGCTGGCACACATGCTGCGACCGAGCGCTGGCAGTGTGCAGCTGTCGGGAAAACCCTTGGGGCAATATTCGCGTCGAGCGCTGGCACAACAAATGGCGTTGTTACCCCAGCGCACCACATCGCCTGCCGGCATGAGTGTGCGAGAGCTGGTGATGCAGGGCCGCTTTCCCTGGCAGAGCTGGTGGCGCCAATGGTCGGAGCAGGATCAACAGGCCATTGACCGCGCCATTGACCTGGCGGGTATCGGTCCTTTGCTGGATCGTTCGTTGGCCACCTTGTCGGGTGGACAGTTGCAGCGCTGCTGGATCGCCATGACCCTGGCCCAGGATACCCCGGTGATCCTACTGGATGAGCCAACGACGTTTCTCGACATTGCCCACCAGATCACACTGCTTGAATTGCTGGTGGATCTGCGTGACCAAGGCAAAACCATCGTGGCGGTCCTTCACGATCTGAACCAGGCCGCGCGTTACGCCGACCATCTGGTGATGATGCGCGAAGGGCGTTTGCTCGCCCAGGGTGCGCCGGCCGCAGTCTTCACGCGGGAAAACCTCAAGGCAGTGTTCGACCTGGATGCGCATATCATCACCGACCCTTATTCCGGTGATCCGTTGTGCGTGCCCCAGACGAATCGAAGCCAGCCGCTGGCCGTACGGGAGGCGATGTGAATCACGGTTTGCGATTGCCGGTCTGGTTGGGTTTGTTGGTGGCGATTGCCCTGACGTCGCTGCTTCATCTGGCCGTCGGCGCAAAGGACATACCCTGGCAGGAGGCTTGGCAGGCCTTGGTCGCCTATGCGCCAGGCAATCCCGACCAGAGTGTCATTCGTGGCAGCCGCTTGCCACGCCTGCTGGTCGCGATGCTGGTAGGCGCCAGCCTGGGGCTCGCCGGGGTGATCATGCAGGCGGTGGGCGATAACCCGCTGGCCGATCCGGGCATTCTCGGTATCAACAGCGGTGCGGCGTTGTTCGTCGTGTTCGGCTTGCTGGTAGTGCCGGGCAACGATATGTCGATGATTCCCTTGTTCGCGTTCGCGGGCGCATTGGTGGCCTCCATCGGTGTCCTGATGTTGGCGGGGAGGGGGCACAACCCGATTCGACTGACATTGTCCGGGGCGATGATCGCGGCGCTGTTCAGCGCGATCACCTCGATCCTGCTGCTGCTCGATCAGCAGGGGCTCGACAGTCTGCGTCGCTGGCTGACCGGCTCCATCGGCGTGACCGGGGGCTCGATGCAGGCCTGGGTCTGGCCCTACGTCCTGCTGGGCATGTGCCTGTGCCTGGTGAACGTCCGCGCTTTGAATGCCCATCGCCTGGGGCCTCAGGCGGCGGCCGGCATGGGTGTCAACCTGTTGAAGATGCGTGTGCTCGGCCTGGCCTCGGTGGTGCTGCTGTCCGGGGGCGCAGTGGCCTTGGCCGGGCCCATTGGGTTCGTCGGCCTGGTGGTGCCGCATGCGGCGCGGTTGTTGTTTGGCGATGACTACCGCCGCCTGTTATTGGCCGCCCCTCTGCTGGGGGCGTTGCTGCTGATTCTGGCGGATATCGCGGCAAGGACCGTGGTGCGCCCATTCGAGCTCAACACCGGCATCGTGACCGCTCTGATCGGCGGCCCCATTTTTGTCGTGCTGGTCTTGAGGAAGGTCCGATGATGCGAGCTGGATTGACCTTGCCCCGGACCTATCCGTTGCTGCCCTGGGTGGCTCGACCAATCGACTTGATCTCGGTGCTGGTGCTGATGGCTGCCGTTATTGCATTAGCGTCGTATGCATTGACCGTCGGCAGTTATTCATTGGACGTTGCCCAGGCATGGCAAGCGTTGCTGGCGCCTGAACAGGTCAGTTCGACGACGCGCAATCTGCTCTGGGAGCTGCGGTTGCCCCGTGTCTTGCTGGCGATCCTGGCTGGCGCCGCCATGTCCCTGGCCGGTCTGTTGATGCAGTCGTTGACTCGTAACCCCCTGGCAGCGCCGGGCCTGGTGGGCGTGGAGTCGGGCGCGAGTGTCACCATGTTGCTGATCATCGTGCTCTGGCCGACGCTTCTTCCCCTGGAGTTCTACCCATTGGCGGCGCTCGCCGGCGGGTTGGCGGTGGCTTTCTTCGTCGCGCTGCTGTCCTGGCGCCAGGGTATCTCGCCGTTGCGCCTGATCCTGGTGGGCGTGGGGCTCACCGCCATGCTCAGCGCGGTGGCCGATCTGCTGATCACGTACGGCAACATCGATCAGGTAGAGTCGGCCCTGATGTGGCTTGGCGGCAGTCTGCACCGGGCCGGCTGGGCCCAGGTCCATAGCCTGGGCGTTTGGCTGGTGCTGGCGGGAGGGCCGTTGCTGTTTTGTCATCGCCAGTTGAACCTGTTGCAGTTGGGCGAAAAAGTCGCCCTCAGCCGTGGTCTGAATGTCACAGGGGTCATGATTTCCTTGCTGCTGTGCAGTGTCATGTTGACGGCGGCCGCGGTGGCCAATGTGGGCACCATGACCTTTGTCGGGCTGGTGGCGCCCCACCTGGCGCGACAAATGGCCGGTGACCGCCACGGCGCGCTGATCCCCTTGTCGGCGTTGGTGGGCGCATTGTTGGTGCTGGCCGGCGACACCCTGGGGAGGGGGCTTTTCCCGCCTTTGCAGTTGCCTGCGGGGCTGGTTGTCGCAATCATCGGCGCGCCTTATCTGATTGTTTTGTTGGCGCGTCAGCGTAGTCGCTGAAAACACGGCGACGTTCATTGAATTGTCTGGAGGTAAACGCGTGCGGGAACGGGTGAAGGGTTTTTTTCGAGGTGTGGCCGGCATGCTGTGCGTGCCGTTGGCATTGCTGGCTGCGCAGGCCAGCGCCGCTGAAACCAAGGTGTTCGAGAACAGTTTTGGTCGAGTCGAGGTTCCCGTAGCCCCGCACTGCATCGTGTCTTTGCATGACTTCAGTCTGACGGCCCAATTGCTCGAGCTGGGGGTCAAGCCTTGTGGTTCGACGGGGAGAAAGAAGCTGTTCTCGGATGTGCTGTTTCGTGGAACGCAGGAGCGATTCAATGTGGCGGGTATCCAGTACATCGGTTCGCACCAGTCACCCGACCTGGAGGCTATCGCGGCCTTGAAGCCTGACTTGATCGTGGGGTTGTCGTATCACGCCGACATCAAGGAAAAGCTCAGCAAGATCGCCCCGGTCGTGCTGCTGCCTGCCCGGGAAAGCGACATCAAGACCTACGCCAAGGAGCTCGCCGAGCTGGTTGGCAAGCAGCAGCGCTATGAAGAGATGCTCAACGAGTATCAATGGGTCGTCAGTGAGTTCAAGAAGCGTGTGAAAGATCCTTCGCGCATTACCGTCACGACGTTGGAAGTCTACAGCGATGGCTTTCAGCTGATCGGCCGCGGCGGCATGGACGACGTCATTGCCGATTTTGGCCTGGGGCGTGTCGCCGCGTATCGCGAGGCGCGGCAGAACGTGCCTTACAGCCTGGAACGAATCGGCGACTTCGACAGTGATTTCATTATCGATACCTATGAAGAGCTGCTCGACTCAGAAGCCAGCACAGCGGCGTTTCGCCAGTCTCCCCAGTGGCAGAATCTGTTTGCAGTGAAGAACCGCCAGTTCCTGTACCTCAACCGCAGCCGCTATGCCGATACGATGCAGGGTCTGCTGGGTTCTGCCTATTTGCTGATGTCCCATGTCGCTGAGCGGGAGAGCGTGCTGCAAGGCAAATGAACGTACCATTTGCGATACAATCGATACTAATGACAATGATTCTCTATTGCAGTTGTTAGTCGTTTGTATTAGTTTGTGCTCTCGAAAAATACGCTGATTGGAATGGCGGGAGGGCTTTTATGGAAAGCGGTTTGGTGCGTGCACAGGTTCAATCCATGGATGATGTACCGGGTAACGAGCAGAACCTGCCGTTCATATTCCAGGCTCCGCTTGTCGGCGATGCCTGGCAAGCCAGCCGAGCGCAGATCCTGCAGGCAGTGGAATCCGAGTTGCCTCGTGCCGGTGGTATCTTGTTTCGCGGTTTCGCATTCAAGGATGAAGCGGACTTCGAAGCGTTTGCCCGCAGCTTCGGTCACGAGCTGCTGACCTACGACTATGCCTCCACCCCGCGTACCAAGCTCAACAACCGGGTATACACCTCCACCGAGTACCCGGCCCATCAGGTCATCCCGCTGCACAACGAGCAGTCCTATTCGCTGAATTGGCCGATGAAGATCTGGTTTCATTGTGTGCAGGCCTCACCGGTCGGCGGTGAGACACCCATCGCCGATAGCCGCCTTGTTTACCGACAAATCGACCCCGCTATCCGTCAGCGCTTTGCCGAGAAGCGCCTGATGTATGTGCGCAATTATGGCAATGGCCTGGACTTGCCTTGGCAGCAGGCTTTCAGCACCGAGGACCGTTCGCAGGTCGAGCGCTTCTGCCGCGCCAGCAATATCGAATTCCAGTGGAAGGACGACGGTGAGCTTTCCACTCGCCAGGTCTGCCAGGCCGTGGCCCAGCACCCGGTGACCGGGGAGTGGGTGTGGTTCAATCAAGCGCATCTGTTCCATATCTCCAATCTTGCAGCGCCGGTACGCGAGACCTTGATCTCCATCGTCGGGGAGCAGGGCGTGCCGCGTAACGTGTTTTATGGCGACGGCTCGCCGATTGAACTGCAAGCGCTGGAGCACATCCGCGAAGTGCTCCAGCGCTGTCAGGTGACCTTTCCCTGGCAGGCGGGTGATGTGTTGATGCTCGACAACATGCTGGTCGCTCACGGTCGGTCCACCTTCCAGGGGACGCGCAAGGTCGTGGTCGCCATGGCGGAGCCTGCCTCGGCAAGCTGATCGCCTCCGCCTTTCAGAAGGCCGCCGCAATGGGCGGCCTGTTTCGAACAAGCACAATGAAGGACATTAAATGCTCGATCGCCTGATGCATCGCTGCTGGTTGCGTGGAGTTCGCCTATCGATAGCCGAAGGTGGCGTAATCGTTACCCACGGATCGCCAGGCGCGCTGGATGAGGAACTCAGTGCCCAGCTCCACGCACGCAACGCCGAAGTGCTGCAATGGCTGCAACGGCACCCCGACTATTTCGACGCCCGGCCACTGACGGATAACGAACAGGCCCTCTGGTTTCTTCAGCGCCTGGAGCCTGACAGCTGCGCCTACAACATTGCCTATGCCGGACGGATCAAGCCACGCTTGGTTACCCAAGACCTGCCCCAGCGCCTGCAAGACGCCTGGACGACGGTGCAACAGCGCTATCCGTTGTTGTGCACGCCCTACGCCGAGCGCAACGGTGAGTTGCTGCAGTGGAGTCATCGCGAGCGTGTCCAACCGTTGCAGTGTGTGGCATTGCAAGACGCGGATGCGCAGACGTTGCAGCAACGTATCACTGAGTCGGCCGATCGTCCCTTCAGATTGGAAGACGGCGACGTCAGCCGGGTCGTCCTGTTGAGCAACGCACGTGACGGCCATGTCGAGCACACCGTGCTGCTGGTGATCCATCACATCGCGGCGGATCTGGCCACGTTCTACATCGTGCTCAATGAGCTGTTCGCGCTGATCCACGATCAGCCGCTGCCCGCCGTGAATCCCGACGCCTATCGCGACTATTGCAGTGACTTGCATATGCGTAGCGAAGCGGCCGAGCCGGTGGAGCTGGCATGGTGGCAGGCACAGTTGGCCGACGCGCCGGCCTTGGAGCTACCTACGGATTTCCCCTATGGCAGCACCCAGGCATTCAAGGGTGGGGAGTTGTCGGTGCGCTTCGATCCGTCCACAACGGCACGGTTTCGTGCCGTTGCCCGAGAGTGGGGGGTGACGCCGTATGTGCTGTGGTTCTCGCTGTTCCAGCAATTTCTCGGGGTGCTCTCGGGCCAGGACGACTTCGTCCTGGGAACGCCCAGTGGTTGGCGCTTGCGGCGCGAACACGTCAACCTGCCGGGGTACCTGGTCAACCCGCTGCCCATCCGCTGCCGGCTGCGTCGGGATCTGTCCAGCGGCGAATGGGCAAGGCAGGTAGACGTTACCGTCAAGCAGGCCCTGCAACACCGCCATTATCCGTTCTCGCGCCTGGTCAAGCAGTTGGACCTACCGCGGCAAGCGGGCAGGGCGCCGCTGTTCCAGCACATGTTTACGCTGAACAAGGAACGCATCGCGCCGTTCGAGCAGTACGTCGACCGCTTGCTCTCGGAGCAGCGAGGCGCGGCCCACGAGTTGAACATGGTGATCATCGACGAAGAAGAAGGATTTCTTTGCCGGTGGCGTTACAGCAAGGCGTTGTATCGCCATGAAACGATCGAACGCTATCGGGACCAGTTCGTCGCCTTGGCCCTTGCGGCGATCGAACAGCCCCAGGTGCCGTTTGCCGAACTCGATTGGTTGGCGCCCGAGCAGCAGTCCTTCCTGAAAGGGGAGGATGTGCCGGTTGCCGTGAGCAACGCCTGGCAGGCGTTCACTGGACAGTGTGGGCTCAAGCCCCAGTCGATTGCCCTTCAGGATGAGCAGGGTACGCTCAGCTATGCCGAACTGGGACGTGCAGTGGTCGCCCGTGGCGAACGTTTGCAGGAGAACTCGAGTCTTGCCGGCGAGCGCATCGCCCTGTGCCTGCCGCGCAGTCGTGAGCTGGTGATGCACATGCTCGCCACGTGGCAGTGTGGCGCGACCTACCTGGCGCTGGATCCGCAGTGGCCGTCGTCACGTTTGCAGGACATCTGTCAGGACGCCATGCCCAAGGTGTGGATCAGTGAGGGCGAGCGTCCCGAATGGCTGCCCGAGCGGGTCCGGTGGTTGGCGTTGCCGCCTGCACCCTTGTTCAGCGAATCACCTTTGCGCGCGCCCCTGGCGGCCGATCTTGCGGCTTACGTGGTGTACACCTCAGGCTCCAGTGGCCGGCCCAAGGGCGTGAAAGTCAGCCAGGGCAACCTGATTCATTACGTGACCGGCTGCCTTGAACGCCTGGACCTGCCGGCCGATGCGAGCCTGGCCAGCCTGGCCAGTTGTGCGACGGACCTGGGGCATACCGCCCTGTTCGGCGCACTGCTGAGCGGCCGCTGTCTGCGCCTGCTGGCCGAGGATTTGGCCTTCGATGCCGAAGAACTGGCTGCCGTACTGGCGCGCCAACCCGTTGACCTGCTGAAAATCGTGCCGTCGCACCTCAACGCCTTGTTGATCGCCAAGGACCCGCAGCGGTTGTTGCCACGTCGATGCCTGGTTGTCGGTGGCGAAGCCCTGAGTCACGACCTGGTGACACGCTTGCGCGCATTGAAAGCCGACTTGCGCATCGTCAACCACTATGGCCCCAGCGAAACCACTGTCGGGGTGTTGACCCATGAGGTCGATGCCAGTGGCGCAGCACCGTTGGGACGGCCACTGGCCAATGTCCAGGTCAGCGTGCGCGGCCCTGACGGTGCCCTGTTGCCAACAGGCGTCAGCGGCGAACTGTACATCCAGGGGGCGACGGTGGCGCTGGGTTATCTCAGTGCCAGCGACGCCGACCACGCACGCTTTGGTGAGCACGGTTATCGCAGCGGTGACCGGGTACGGCTCAATCACCAGGGGCAGATGGAGTTTCTCGGTCGCCTCGATGAGCAGGTCAAGATCAGGGGCTACCGGGTAGAACCCGCCGAGGTCGCGGCACAATTGCGCGCCATGCCGCAGGTCAGCGACGTCAGGGTGCTGAACTGCCCCACACCGTTGTCGGGCAATCGGCTGGTCGCCTTCCTGGTCACGCCGCCGGCCGCGCTGGCCGACATCCAGGCCGCCTTGCAACTGCAATTGCCGGATTACATGCAACCGGCGCTATGGCATTGTCTCGACGCCTTTGCCCTGTTGCCCAACGGCAAGGTCGATCGTCAGGCGTTGTTGCGCCTGGCTGAGCAAGCGACGGCGCCATCCCATGGGGCAGGGCAGTCGAATGAGCGGCCCTTGAGCGACGTGGAAGCCGCCTTGCTGGACATCTGGCGGACGATGCTCGGCAATCCCGAGGTGGGACCCGATGACAACTTCTTCGCCTTGGGCGGCGATTCCATTCTCGGCTTGCAAATCATCGCCCTGGCGCGTCAGCAACAGATTCTGATGACGCCCAAGCAACTGTTCGCCGAGCAAAATGTGCGGGCCTTGGCCCGTGTGGTGCAGACCCCACAGCGCAGCGTCGAACGGCGCCTGCTCGACATCGCCCGGGAGATTCTCAATAACCCGGACCTGCGAGTCGATGACAATTTCTTCGCGGTCGGCGGCGACTCGATTCTGAGTCTGCAGATCATCGCCCGGGCCAAACAGCAGGGCCTGCAGCTCAAGCCCAAACAGATCTTCGAATCTCCCACCGTGCGTGGTTGGGCCGAGCAGGCGGTGGACCTTGGCGCGGCGAATGAGCGGCCCGCCAGCGACAGGCCCGAGCCCACCGCGGCGTTTGCCTTGACGCCCATCCAGGATTGGTTTTTTGCCCAGCGACAGAACCTGGCCGAACACTGGAACCAGTCATTGTTACTGGCCCTGGACGAGCCATTGGATCAGGAACGGTTTAGCCGGGCCCTGGCCGCGTTACTGGAGCGTCATGCCAGCTTGCGCCTGACCTTTGAAGCGTCCTCGCAAGGCTGGCAGCAACGCTATCAAGGCTTTTCCCAGGACCAGGTCAACGCGCTGTTCCGGGTGGAGGAAGCCCCCTTGACCGAAACCCTGCTGCAACGTTCGCAGCAGGGTTGGAACCTGGCCCAGGCACCCTTGATCCGCTGGGTGTATTTCACCCAAAGCCGAGAGCTGCTCTGCACGGCCCATCACCTGTTGATCGATGCGGTGTCCTGGCAGGTTCTGCTGCACGAGCTGGAAAGCCTGTATGTGCAACCGGACGCGGTGTTGCCCGCCGTCACGGCAGGTTTCCATGTGTGGAGCGAGGCTTTGCAGCGCCACCGTAGTGAACCTGAGGTGCTGGCCCAGGTGGATTACTGGCGCGACCAACTGGCCGCCGAGGGCAGCGTGCCTGAACAGGTCAGTGTGTACGGTGAGAGCCGGACGCTGGAGGCGCAACTGTCGGTCGAGCAGACCCGGTTGTTGTTGGGCGATTGCCACGCGGCCTACGGCACTCAAGTTCAGGACCTGTTGGTGGCAGCCTTGGCCGGGACCATTGGACAGTGGCAGGGACGCGAACGCGTCACCCTGGAACTGGAAAGCCACGGTCGCAGCGGCTGGGAACAAGGTCCCGATCTGTCCCGTTCGATCGGTTGGCACACCAGCCGCTATCCATTGGCCATCGACACCTCATGGGATCTTGAGCACTCGATCATCGCGGCCAAGGAGGCCCTGCGCCGCCTACCTGAACAAGGCCTGGGTTATGGATTGCTGCGTCTTGACCCGGCCAACGGCCTGGGAGCGGCCTCGCTGTTGACCTTCAACTACCTGGGGCGCGTTGACCAGTGGCTCGAGGCCTCCAGTCTGTGGCGATTGGCCCGGCCGATCTGCCCAGGCATGCGCGCCGACAGCACCCGCCGCACGCATCTGCTGGATGTCACCGCGCTGGTGAACGAAGGGCGGCTGCACATCGAATGGCGCTACGACCCGCGGATCCACGAGCCCGCGTTGGTCGGCGAGTTGGTCCGGCAGTTCCAGCAGCGCATCGCTGCCTTGCTGGAGCACTGCCTGGCGCCCACGGTGGGTCGCGCCACGGCTTCGGACTTCGCTGACTCCGGCTTGTCCGACGATGAATTCCTGGGGCTGCTCGAACAACTCGAGCAGTGATTAACCCTGCGTCCCCATACATACAGGTTCGGATACCGTCAGCATGAACGACAAGGTCAAAGCACTTTCGCGCAATATCGAAGCGATTTATCCGCTGGCTCCCATGCAGCAGGGCCTGCTGTTCCACAGCCTGCTGCACCCGGGCAAGGGTATGTACCTGTTGCAATACCGTCATGTCATGGTCATGCCGAATCTCGATCTGGCGGCTTTCCGTCAGGCCTGGGCGCAGGTGGTGGAGCGCCATGAGCTGCTGCGCACCTCCTTTGTCTGGAAGCAGCAGAAGCGCCCGATGCAGGTCGTGCACAAACAGGTCGAACTGCCGATTACCTACGAAGACTGGTCGCATCTAGGCGAAGGCGAGCAACAGGAACGCCTGGAGGCCTTGCTCAGTGAAGAACGGGCCCAGGGACTGGATTTCACCAAGGCGCCCCTGATGCGGGTCAGACTGTACAAGCTGGCGCCCGACACCTACCAGTTCGTGCGCAGCTATCACCACATCCTGATGGACGCCTGGTGCTTCTCGATCATCATGATGGACTTCCTCAACGGCTACCGGGCCGCCCAGGAAGGTCGTCGCCTGAACCTGCCGGCGCCGCGCCCGTACCGCGATTTCATTCGCTGGCTGGAAACCCAGAAGCCGGAGGACCACCAGGCGTTCTGGCAACAGCGCCTGGCGGGGTTCGACACCCCCAACGAGTTTGGCTTCGGTCATGTCGGCCGGATCCAGGGGGCTGCGGAGCCCGTTGAAGACTGCGTCGAACATCTGGAGCTTGAGCAGACCCGGGCACTACAAAACGCGGCAGCCCAACACGGCATCACCTTGAACACCCTGGTGCAGGGGGCCTGGGCCTTGCTGCTGGCGCGTTACAGCGGCGATCGCGACCTGGTGTTCGGTATTACGGTGGCCGGTCGGCCGGTTCACCTGCAAGGCATGGAAAGCATCGTCGGTCTGTTCATCAACAGCCTGCCGCTGCGCTGGACCTGGCGCCCGGATGATGCGCTGGCCCTATGGCTGAAGGCCTTGCAGACCGAGAACCTGAGCCTGCGCGAACACGAAAGTGTGTCCCTGGCCGACATCCAGCGCTGGAGCGAAGTGCAGCGCCAGGACCTGTTCCAGAGTTTGTTCGTGTTCGAGAACGCGCCCATTGCCGCCGACTTGCGTCAAGGGCAGCTGGACTACCTGATCAGCGACATGGCCAACCGCACCCACACCAACTATCCCATCACGGTGGTGATCGTTCCGGGTGAGCGTCTGCATTTGCAATTGACCTACCAGACCGACTGGTTCCTGCGCGAAGAAATCGAGCAGATGTTGCGCCACTTCCGCACGTTGCTGCTGAACATCGGCGCCGCCCTGCACAGCAATCCAGGGACACCGTTGCACCACTTGGCGATGCTCGACGAGCGTGAAATCGCGCACCAGCATCAGGTCTGGGCCGGTGGCGGCCTGGCAGCCGACGAACAGCTGCTGCAACCCTTGTACATCGAGCGATTGCAGCAACAGGTTCGCCAGACGCCCGAGCGCATCGCCATGGTGCACGGCGAGAACAGCCTGACCTTCGATCAGTTGAACCGCGCCGCCAACCGTCTGGCCCGGCATCTGCGCGCGCAAGGTGTCAACGCCGACGACTTGATCGCGGTGTTCGACGAGCGTGGCCTGGACCTGGTCGTGATGATCGTCGCCACCCTCAAGGCCGGTGCCGGTTGGCTACCCCTTGACCCGCGCAACCCGCCTCAGCGGCTGGCCCAGGTCCTGCGCCAGAGCCGGACGCCGTTGCTGGTGCACAGTGCGGGGCAGGGTGAGCTGGCGATGGAGGCGGTGGACCTGCTCGAACAGCGTCCCAAGTCCGTACGCTATGATCCTGCGCTATTGAGCCGTTACAGCGATGAGGACCTGAACCTCCCGGTTCACGACCGTTCGTTGGCCTATTGCATCTTCACCTCCGGTTCCACCGGCACCCCCAAGGGGGCCATGGTGGCGCACGCCGGCATGCTCAACAACATCCTCGGCAAACTGCCGGGGCTGGGGCTCGATGCGAGCGATGTCATTGCCCAGACCGCGCCGCAATGCTTCGACATTTCTGTCTGGCAGACCCTCGCCGGCCTGGTGCTGGGGGCACGCACCGTGATCCTTGGCGATTGCATCGTGCAGGACCCCGATGCGCTGGCGTCGGCCATTGAACGGCACAACATCAGTATCCTCGAAGCCGTGCCATCGTTGATGCAGAGCCTGCTCGATGCAGGGCTCGAGCGTTCGCGCCTGCGCTGGGTGCTGGCCACCGGCGAGGCGCTGCCACCGGCCTTGGCGCGTCGCTGGTTCGACCGCTATCCCGCCATCCCGTTGATGAACGCCTACGGGCCAGCCGAGTGTTCCGATGATGTCGCCTTCCATCCGTTGCTCGAACGTCTGCCGGAACAGCGCATCAACGTGCCCATCGGTCGCGCTACGCTGAACAATCGCTTGTACCTGCTCAATGCCGACCTGCAACCCATACCGGCCGGCGCAGTGGGGGAGATTTTCGTTGCCGGTGTCGGCGTCGGCCGCGGCTACATGGCAGACCCGGCGCGCACGGCGGCGGTGTTCCTGCCGGACCCGATCGCCAACGATGGTTCCCGGCTCTATCGCACCGGTGACCTGGCGCGCTTCCTGCCCAATGGCGACCTTGAATACGTGGGCCGGACCGACCATCAGGTCAAGATCCGTGGACACCGCATCGAACTGGACGAAATCGAAGCCTGCCTGAGCCGTTACCCCGGCGTCCGGGAAGCGGTGGTCGTCGCCCGTGATGATCAGCAACGTTCCAAGGTGCTGGTGGCCTATGTGGTGGGGGAGGCACAAGCGAGCATCGAGGCCTTGCGCGAGCATGTCCTGGGCAACCTTCCGCCCTACATGACGCCAGGCGCATTTGTGTTCCTGGAGCGCTTCCCCCTCAATGGCAACGGCAAGATCGATCGCAAATCCTTGCCCGCCCCGGATTTCGCCGCCCAGAGCCAGGCCCGCTACGTTGCGCCAAGCAGCGAGTTGCAAGGCCAGATGGTCGAGGCGTGGCAAAGCGTGCTGGGGCTCGGCCAGGTGGGGGTCGAGGACAACTTTTTCGAGCTGGGCGGTCACTCGCTGCTGGCCACGCAACTGATTGGCCTGATCGGCAAACTCACGGGCAAGGATGTGCCGCTGCGTGTGGTGTTCGAGCGCCCGACCATCGCCGCCATGGCCGATTGGCTGGAAAACCAGGCCGGCACCGTGAAGGCAGCGCCCACGTTGTTGCCGCGTCCTGAGACGCTGCCGCTGTCGTTTGCCCAGCAACGGCTTTGGTTCCTGCAACAACTGGATCCCCACAGCCCTGCCTATAACCTGGCGGGCGCCGTTCGCTTGACCGGCCAGTTGCACATCGCCGATCTGCAGGCTGCGTTGCAGGCTGTGGTCGATCAGCATGAAGTGTTGCGCACCGGTTTCATCAACGAAGCTCAAGGGCCGAGCCAGGTGATCCTGGCCCGCACCGAGCTCGATTTGCCGTTGATCGACGTGCCGAGCGAAGAGGCGCTGCACGATTTGCTGCGTCAGGATGCGATGACACCGTTCGTGCTGGAAACGGCTCCGTTGCTGCGCGCCAGACTCTATCGCCTGGCACCGGATGCTTTTGTCCTGTCGTTGAACTGCCATCACATCGTGGCCGATGGCTGGTCGTTGCAGCTGATCATCGATGCGGTGTGCAAGCAGTACCGCGACCTGCGGCAAGGGCTGTCGACCGCGCTGCCGGCCCTGTCGATGCAGTACGCCGACTACGCGCTCTGGCAACACCAATGGATGAACAGCAAGGCGTGCGAGCAGGAACTGGCCTTCTGGCGCGAGCAGTTGGCTGGCGAGTTGCCGGTGCTGGAGCTGGCGGCCGACTTTCCTCGTCCTGCCCAGGCGAGCCAGGCCGGTGGGCGTGTTGAACGGCGCCTGCCCGACGCCCTGGCGGCACGCTTGCGCGCCTTCAGCGCCCGCCATGGCTGGAGCAACTTCATCCCGATGCTGGCCGCGTTCCAGCTGCTGTTGCGCAGCCGTGGCGGCGCAGACGACATTCTGGTCGGCGTTCCCGTGGCCAACCGGCACCATGGGGTGCTGCAACCCCTGGTCGGTTGCTTCGTCAACACGCTGGTGTATCGCAAGAAACTGTCGGGTGAACGCAGCCTGCTGCAACTGATGAGCGAACTGCAAGCGTTGTCCGTGTCGGTTCAATCCCATCAGGATTTGCCGTTCGACTACTTGATCGAGCAACTCGGCGTGGTTCGGCAGGTGAGCTACAACCCGCTGTTCCAGGCCATGTTCAACTACTTCCCGGGCAATGCCCTGGAGCGTTTCGAACTGACCGATGTGATCGCCGAGCCGTTGGACAATCGTCCGGACAGCGCCTTGTGTGACCTGCATCTGGACGTGCGTGACAGCGAACACGGCATCAGCCTGAGCCTTCAATACAGCAGCGACCTGTTCCGCGAACAGACCGCCCAAGCGATGGCCGAGCAGTACCTGGCCTTGCTCGATGCGCTGCTGGAGCAGCCGGGGCGAGCCTTGGGCGAGCTGGCGTGGCAATCGAGCGAAACCTCCCCGGCCCGCATCGAGAGCCCTGGCGTCACGGGCCATCAGGATATTCTCCAGGCCTTTGCGCTTCAGGTAGCCCGTCAACCCGAAGCGCTGGCCGTGCTGGCTGGTGATGAGCGCCTGAGCTACGCCCAGCTGGACCGGGCTGCCGAGCGACTGGCGGCAACCTTGCAGGCCCATGGCGTTGGCATCGAGGATCGAGTGGCCCTCAGTCTGCCCCGTGACGCCCGCTTGCCCATGGCGATGCTGGCGATTCTCAAGGCCGGTGCCGCCTACGTGCCATTGGCCGAAGATACGCCGCCGGAACGTGGCCGTTACATCCTTGAGGCGGCGCGACCCACGCTGTGCCTGGGAACTGCCGCGAGCCTGGCGGTGTTGGCGCAATGGAACAGCGGCGTGGCGCTGCTGGACATCGATGCCGCGAGCGCGACCGATCGCTACAAGGCGCCGGTATCGACGGCGGAGCAGCTCGCTTACGTGTTGTATACCTCCGGTTCCACCGGGCAGCCCAAGGGTGTGGCAATCAGCCGTGGCAACCTGATGAACCTGATGCTCGCGGTGGAGCAGGCCCTGCCAATGACGACCCGGGACCGGGTCCTGGCCTTGACCACCGCGACCTTCGATATTGCCATTGTCGAATTGCTGCTGCCGTTGGCACAGGGCGCCAGCATCCTGATGGCCGATCGCGAGCAGGCGCGTGATCCGCAAGCGATCGATCAACTGCTGATGGCCGGGCAGCCAACGATCATGCAGGCCACGCCAGCGACCTGGCGGATGCTGGTGGCGCATACCTCGCGCAGTTGGCAAGGCGTGCGGGCCGTTTCCGGCGGAGAGGCCTTGCCGTGCGCACTGGCCGAAGCCATGGAGGGCCGGGGTGCCAGGGTCATCAACGGTTACGGGCCGACAGAAGCGACGGTCTACAGCACCTTTGAACTGCGCAGTGGCGATGAGGGGGGCGTGGAGGTGCCGATCGGGCGTCCGGTGGCCAATACCGCCGCGTATGTCCTCGATGCCGATTTGCAGCCGGTGGCCGCTGGGGTGCCCGGTGAACTGTACCTGGCCGGGGCCAACCTCGGTCGGGGTTACTTCGCCGCGCCACGCCTGACCGCGGCGGCTTTCCTGCCGGATCCGTTCGTGCCCGGTGCGCGCATGTACCGCACCGGCGACCGGGTCCGCCGCAACAGCCAAGGCAGTCTGGACTACCTGGGACGTCTGGACTTCCAGGTCAAGCTGCGCGGTTTCCGGATCGAACTGGGTGAAATCGAAGCGCTGCTGGCCCGTATTCCCGGGGTCCGCGAAGCGGCTGTCGTGCTGCTGGGCAGCGGTGAAACAGCGAGCCTGGTGGGTTACTACGCCGGCGATGCGCTGGATGAAACAGTGCTGCGCAAGGCACTCGGTGCGCAATTGCCGGACTACATGTTGCCGAGCCAGTTCGTTCGCCTGGACACCCTGCCGCTAAGCCCGAGCGGCAAGGTAGACCGCAAGGCATTGCCGGCGCCGCAACAACGCGACGGCCAGCGCGGCACGTTGTCGAGCGAATGGGAGCAGGAGGTGGCCAGACTCTGGGAGGAACTGCTGGGATGCACCGACATCGGTGCGCACGACAACTTCTTCGCCCTGGGCGGTCATTCGTTGCTGGCGGCGCGTCTGGTGGCACGCATTGCCGAGCAGCATGGCCGGCGCCTGCCCTTGCGCACGCTGTTCGAGCAGCCCGTCCTGCGCGATTTTGCGGCGCAGGTGGCGGCCAAGGACGTTGAAGCCGAGGGCATCCTGCGTCCTTTCAAGGAATCCCTGGCGCCGCTGCATTTCACCCAGCAGCGCTTGTGGTTCCTCGATCGCCTGCAGGGGGATACCCAGGCTTATCACTTGTCTCTCGCCTTGCGTCTGGAAGGTCACCTGCAACCGGCGTTGCTGGAGCAGGCGCTGACCCAACTGAGCAGCCGCCAGCACAGTCTGCGGACGGTGTTCAGCGACACGGCCGATGGGGCGCGGCAGTCTGTCGAAGCACACTCGACCGTGCCGTTGAGCTTCGAGGCGCTGGAAACAGACGAACATTCGCCCGTCTTCGCGCTGAAACTGAGTCAGGAAGCACAACGTCCCTTTGACCTGACGGCGCCACCGCTGTGGCGGGTTCGTGTGTATCAGGGCCAGAACCTGAGCGTGCTGCAGGTCACCTTGCACCACATCATTGCCGATGCCCGTTCGCTGGAAGTTTTCTTCGACGAGCTGCAGCTGATTTACCAGGCCCTGCTGGAAGAGCGCAGTCCTTGCCTGCCGTCGCTGCCGCTGCAGTTCCCGGACATCGCAGCCAGTTGGCAAAGCCCGGCCGGGCAGGCGCGTATCGAAGCGCAGCTTGAATACTGGCGGCAGACCCTGGAAGGGGAGCCGCCGGTGCTGAACCTGCCGACCGACAAGCCACGGCCCGCCGAGCAAGGTTACAACGGCCAGCGCCTGCGCTTCAGCCTGCCGGCACCGTTGGTCAGGCGTCTGCGCGAGACTGCGCAACACCATGGGCTGACCGCGTTCGCGCCGTTGCTGGCCGCTTGGAAAATCCTCCTGGCCAGGCACTCGGGCCAACGTGAAATCTGGGTCGGCCTGCCAGTCGCCCATCGCCACCAGGCCCACACCGATCACCTGATCGGCTACTTCGCGACCACCCAAGTGTTGCGCAGCCACATCGATGCCCGGCAGCCGGTCGAACAGTTCTGGCAGCAGCTGCAAGCCACTCACCTGGCTGCCCAGCAGCATGCGGACGTGCCGTTCGAACGCTTGGTGGAAGCGTTGAACGTGCGCCGCGACCTCAGCCACACCCCGCTGTTCCAGGCGTTGTTCAACCTGATCCAGCGCGATACCGCGAAGGGCGAGGAGCGTTTCGCCGGCTTGTCTGCGCAGCGGCTGGCTGTGGAAAGCGACAGCGCCCTGGTGGATATCGGCCTGCACATCGAGCAATACGGTGATGACTGGCAATGCGTGCTGGAATACAACACAGACCTGTTCCTGGCCCGGACGGCCCAACGCTATGCAGACGAATACCTGCACCTGCTCGAAGGCATGCTGGAAAATGCCCAGGCGCGCCTCTGGGACATCGACCTGGCCAATACCGATCATGCCCTGGCCCTGCGCCCATGGAACCAGACGGCCGAGGCCTTGCCCCGCGAAGCGGACCTGATTGCCCGTTTCGAACGTCAAGTGGCGCTGACGCCCCAGGCGTTGGCGGTCGATTGTCAGGATCAGCAATTGAGCTATGCCCAGCTCAACGCCCTTACTAATCGCCTGGCCCATTGGTTGCGTACACGCGGCGTCGGCACGGATGACCTGGTTGCGGTGTGCCTGACGCGAGGCCCATGGTTGCTGCCAACCCTGCTGGCCATTCACAAAGCCGGTGCGGCGTACCTGCCGCTGGACCCACAGCACCCGGCGGATCGCCTGCGCTTCATCATCGAGCATGCACGTCCGGCCCTGGTGCTCAGCGAAAGCCTGTGTGGCGATGTGTTGGGCAGCGTCGACAATATCTGGCTCGATCAGTTGTCGCTGGAGGCGTGCAGTCCCGACAATCCGGTGCAGGCGATCCATCCCGCGCAGCGCGCCTATGTGATCTACACCTCGGGCTCGACCGGCACCCCGAAAGGCGTGCAGGTCACACGGGAGAACCTGAGCAACCTGTTGGCCGGTCTCGATCGGCAATTACCCCTTGGCACCGCGGATGTCTGGCTGGCCAGCACGACTTACGCGTTCGATATGTGCAAGCCGGAGCTGTTCCTGCCGCTGGTCAATGGCGCGGCCATACTGTTGGCTCGTCGCGAGCAGGTCGTCGATGGTTACCAACTGTTTGCCTTGCTGCGCCGCGCGACCGTGTTCCAGGCGACTCCCGCCGGCTGGCAGATCCTGTTGGAAACCGCCCAGGCCGACTGGCCGCCGGTACGCGGGCTGATCGGTGGTGAGGCGGTTCCCGCTGAGCTGGTGACCGAGCTGCGCAGTCGGGGCGTGGTGTTGATCAACGCCTACGGCCCGACCGAAACCACCGTCTGGTCGACCACCCAGGCGCTGCAAGAGGTGCCGTCCGGTGTGGCCGACATTGGCTCGCCACTGCTCAATACCCGCTGCTATGTGCTTGATGAAAGGCTGCGTCCGGTTCCGCTGGGCACCACCGGCGAACTGTATATCGCCGGCGCGGGGGTGACCCGTGGTTATCAGCACGCCGCTGCGACCACGGCAGCGGTCTACCTGCCCGACCCCTATGCCAGCGAGCCTGGCAGCCGCATGTATCGCACTGGCGACCTGGTACGCCGGCGCGATGACGGTCGACTGGCCTATGTCGGTCGCAGCGATTTCCAGGTCAAGGTGCGCGGGTTCCGCATCGAGCCCGGCGAGATCGAATCGCTGCTGCGTCGTTACCCGGGTGTGGAGGAGGCGGTGGTGATGATCGAGCCGCGCAGCCAAAGCCTGTTCGCCTGGCTGCAAGCACCGAGCGCCGTTGACCAGGCGGAACTGCGTCGGTATCTGGAAGGCCTGTTGCCAGGCTATATGATTCCGGCGGGTTTCATCACGCAGCAGCGCCTGGCCCTCAATGCCAACGGCAAGATCGACCGCAAGGCTTTGCCGGCGCCGCAGCCAGTCACGGTACAGGGGGTGGCGCCGCGCACCGAGCTGGAGCAGCAACTGGCCGAAATCTGGCAGGACCTGCTCGAATTGCCGCAAGTGGGGGTGTTCAACAGCTTCTTCGAACTGGGCGGGCATTCGTTGTTGGCGATGCGCTTGATGACCCAGGTCGAGAGTCGTTTCGGGATCAGGATCGAGCTGCGCAGCCTGTTCCACAACCCGACGATTGCCGGTCTCGCCGAGCAGATCGAGAAACCCCAAGGGCCCACGACCGACCAGGCCCTGGACGAAATGCAGCGCCTGTTATTAGAGATGGAAGAGTAAGGATGAGTGCGATGACGCAACAAGCTTTCCTGGAGATTGCGCAGCGGCTGGCTTCCTTGCCCGCGGACAAGAAAAAGATCTTTCGCCAGCGCCTGGCCGAGAAGGGCATCGATAGCTGGCGCCTGCCGATCGTTCCCGCCATGCTCGCCGAAGATGGGCGCTTGCCGTTGGCCCAGGCGCAGCGGCGTTTCCTGTCGGCGGAGGCTCTGAGCAGTCGTGCTCTTTACAACTTGTGCTCTGTACTGCGTTTCGACGGCCGCCTCGATGGCGAACGTTTGCAACAGGCCATGCAACAGTTGACCGACCGTCACCAGATATTGCGTACCCGTTACACGACCGACGCGCAAGGACAGTTGCAGTCTCATTGCGAGGCGCAACAAGTACCACGGCCCAGCGTCGAACCGCTGGCCCTGGCGGCTTGCGAATATGAACAGTGGTGCGCCGATGAGTACGCCCGGCAACTGGCCGAGCCTTTTGATCTCAGCCAGTCGGCGCCTTGGCGCTGGCAGGCGTTCAGCGATGCGCAGGAACAATCGACCTGGTTGTTCTTCACCATTCACCATGTGGCCTACGATGCCTGGTCAGCTCAACAACTGACCCTTGAACTGGCCGAGGCTTACCGGGCGCTGGCAGTGGATGAGCCTGCCCGGCAACCCGAACTGAGCATCCAATACGCCGACTATGCCGCTTGGGAACAGGAGTGGCTGGACAGCGAAAGCTGCCGACAGCACATCGATTTCTGGTGCGCACAGCTGGCCGATGCGCCAGCGCCGCTGGCATTGCCCCTGGACCGCCCACGTCCGGCGCCAGCTCAACGCCGCCACAGCGGCGCAGTGCTTGCCCGGACGCTGTCGCCGCAACTGGCGACAGCGGTCGAGGCGGCTATTCGTAACCATGGGGTGACGCTGTACATTTACGGTCTGACGGCTTTCAGTTGCCTGCTGTCGCGCTACAGCGGCGAGACTGACCTGTGCCTGGGCACTTCGGCCGCTCAACGCGATCGTCCAGAGCTGGTGCCGTTGATCGGCCCGCTGCTCAATACCCTGGTGATCCGTCAGCGCTTGCACGACAACCCGGACTTCGCCACCGCGCTGCTGCGCACCCGCGACACCGTCGCCGCCGCCTTCGATCATCAGTTACTGCCGTTTGAAAAGGTGCTCGAAAATATCGAGCGCCCACGTTCGAGTCCGCTGTTTCAGGTCATGTTCGTCCAGGTGGACTTGCCCGAGAGCCGCACCCTGACATTGCCGGGTGTCGCGGTTGAAGTCCTTGATCCACCGCAGCGTCATGCACGTTTCGACCTCACGCTGCGCCTGGTGCGTAGCGCCGATTCGGGCCTGCGTTGTGAGATGGAATACAGCGATGAAGTGTTCGAGGCGGCGACGGTCGAGCAGATGCTGGACGACTTGTTGGCGATTCTCCAAGAGGCGTCAAGTCATCCCCAGTGCCGTCTGGCCGAGCTTCAGTTGGCTTCGCCGCCGAGCGAGGTGTGGGGGCCCGCGTTGGGCGCGATCCCCTTGCCATTGGACCAGCAGGTGCTTCATTGGGCAGCGCACACGCCGACCGCTGCGGCCTTGCGCAGCGTCGAGGGAAGCGTCGACTATGCCAGCCTCGGTGCCGCAAGCCGCGCCTTGGCTTCGCGATTGGCCGGCCAGGGCGTTGGGCCGGGGCAGGTGGTTGCGCTGTGCATGCCGCGTTGCGCGGAACAACTGCTGGCGACGCTGGCGTGTTGGCAGCGTGGAGCGGTCTGTCTGTTTCTCGACCCGGCACAGCCGCCACAGCGACTTGCGCAGCTCTTGCAGGACAGTGGCGCGAGCCTGTGGGTGACATTGGCCGATGCCCCTGAGACCGGTGTCCACATGGCGCGCCTGGTGCTCGGCGCCGCCGACTTGTCCGCCGTGGCCACCGAGGGGCCGGGTGAGAGCCTCAGCCAGCCACACCTGCCGGCCTACCTCATTTATACCTCGGGTTCTACCGGCCAGCCCAAAGGCGTCCTGGTCACTCACGGCAACCTGGCGCATTACGCGAGCGCGGTGGGTCAACGCCTGCAAGCGAAGCCGGGCAGCCGCTGGGCGACGTTGGCGACCGTGGCCGCGGACCTGGGGCTGACGTGCGTGTTCGCTGCGCTGAGCGCCGGCGATCCGCTGATTCTGCCGCCTGCGTCGTTGACCTTCGATCCGCCCGGCTGGGCCGACTTTCTTGACGAGCATCCCGTGGATTGCCTGAAGATCGCGCCTTCTCACTTGCGCGGTCTGTTGGCCCTGGACGATGCCCGACGGGTCTTGCCCAGGGATCTGTTGATCCTGGGCGGTGAGGGTTTCGACCCCACCTTGTTCGCACGGGTGCGCGAATTGGCGCCGCAACTGCGCATCTTCAACCACTACGGGCCTTCGGAAACCACGGTGGGGGTGATTTGTGGCGAAATCCTCGCGCCCGACTCGCTGGACTCGGGGCGGTATCTGCCCTTGGGACAGCCGTTATCGGACTGCCAGCTGCGCATCGTCGACGGCAACGATGTCTCCGTGCCGCTGGGTGTCGCCGGTGAGTTGCTGATCGGTGGTCCTCAGGTTGCCCAGGGCTATCTCGGTCAACCGGAGCTGACCGCCCAGGTTTTCGGTTCCACACCCCAGGGGCAACGCTTTTATCGCAGCGGTGACAGGGTTCGCCTGGATCGCCACGGGCGGTTGGTGTTCCTGGGGCGTCAGGACGACCAAGTCAAGATCCGTGGTTTTCGCGTTGAGCCGGGCGAAGTCAGCGCCTGGCTCAATGCTCAGCCTCAGGTGCGCGAAGGGGTGGTACTGGCCTGTGAAGTGAAGGGGCGCACGCAACTGGTGGCGTACCTCAGTCCGTCCTTGGCAGCCGAAGTCTTGGCGAGCCTGCAAGCCGAGGCCAGGCGTCAATTGCCGGAGCACATGGTGCCCAGCCATTGGTCGGTGCTGGATGCATTGCCGCTGACGGCCAATGGCAAGCTGGATCGACGTGCATTGCCTGAACCGGCTGAGCAAGCGTCGTCCGCTGTCTCCGCTCGGCCACCCAGTGGCGCCACGGAACAGCGCCTGGCGCAGTTGTGGTGCCAGATCCTCGGCTGCACCCAGGTCGGGCGCGAAGATGATTTCTTTGCCCTCGGCGGCGATTCGATTCTGAGCCTGCAATTGATCGGCCTGGCTTCGCGCGAAGGGCTCAAGCTACAACCGCGCGATGTCCTGCAACATCCCACCCTGGCGGCCATGGCCCTGTGCATCGATGGGCGGTTGGACCCCGTGGTGCTGACCGTCCTCACGGCCTTTCGCGAACTGCTTGGGCAGCCCGGCCTGGGGCCGGACGCTGACTTCTTTGCCGAGGGCGGGGATTCGATCCTCAGCCTGCAATTGATCGCGCGCCTGCGTCAGGCCGAACTGCGCCTGATGCCCCGGCAACTGCTGGAAAACCCCACCGCCCGGCAACTGGCCGGGGTACTGACTGCCTCAGTGTCACCGGTCGTTGCACCACCGCCGGCAACCGAAGCCTTGGCGTCGCCGCGTGCACTGTCCCACGCCCAGCAACGGGTGTGGTTCATGCAACAGCTCGATCCGACTGCGACGGCCTACAACGTGACGCAATTGCTGGCCTTGCGTGGTGACGTGGACGTGCCTCGACTGCAACGCACCTGCCAGACCCTGGTCGCGCGGCATGACGCCTTGCGCTGCCGGTTCTTTGAAGCACAAGGGCAGGTCTGGCAGCGCCTGGATGAGACGGCCTGTGCGATCTTCAACGTGCATGACCTCCATGGCCTGGATGAGTCGCAACAGGTCGCGGCCATCGCCACGGCCGCCCAGCGCGTTTTCGATCTGGTCCAGGGACCGTTGCTGGCAATCGACTTGTTTTGTGTGGCGCCGGGTGACTACCGGTTGCTCTTCAATGTGCACCACATTGCCGTGGACGGCTGGTCCATGGGCTTGTTGGTTGAGGATTTTGCGTTGATCTACCAGGACCAGGCCGCACCCGCGACCACCGGGTTGCTGGCGCTGATCGAAGCTCAGCGGCGCGAGCTGGAAGGCGCGCAGGGCAGCCAGTTGCTGGCGTATTGGCAACAACGCTTGCAAGGCCTGAGCAACGAGCCGCTGGAGTTGCCGGACCACTGCGCGCGTCCGGCACTGCAGGCGTACGCCGGTGCCCGTAGCGAGTTTGTCTTGCCTGGCCCGTTGAGCGCGGCTATCGATGCCCGGGCCAGGGCATTGGGGGTTACGCCCTTCGTGCTGTATTTCGCCGCCTATCAACTGCTGCTCTGGCGTCATGGCGGGCGCAAGGACTTCGCCATTGGCTTGCCAGTGGCGGGGCGCGAATCGGCCGAGAGCCAGGCATTGGTCGGCTTGTTCGTCAACACGTTGGCGCACCGGGTACAGATCGATGCCCGGCAAAGCCTGCAAGCCTTTATCCACGACCTGAACGGGCGATTGGCCAGTGACCTGGCCCATCAGGCGCTGCCGTTCGAGCAATTGTTGGACATGCTGGATGTCGAGCGTAGCCTGGACCGCACGCCGGTGTTTCAGGCGATGTTCAACTATCAGGCTGACCACCGCGATGCGCGCAGCCTCAGCCTGCCCGGCATCAGCGTGGCGTCACTGGCGTTGCCGGATGGCGTGGTGAGTGCCAAGTTCGACCTGACGTTCAATGTGTTCAGCCAAGGCCGTGGGGCCGACGCCCGCACCGGTTTGATCGTCGAGTACGCCACCGCGTTGGTGCGCCCTGGCACCAGCCAACGACTGGCGGAGGATTACCAGGGATTGCTCGCCAGCCTGGCCAACGTCGATCTTCAGCAGCGCTTGCTGGAAGTGCCCCTGGGTTCAGTCGCCAGCCTGGCTACGGCGGGCACGTCCTGGCTTTTGAATGGCGAAGCGGATTTCGTCACGCGCTTCGAAGTACAGGCCGCCGTTCATCCTGATCGTATCGCGGTGTGCTGCGCCGATCGCCGCTTGAGCTACGCCGAACTGGATGCCCAAGCCAACCGCCTGGCCCACTGGTTGCTGGCGCAGGGCATCGGCCAGGAATCGACGATTGCCTTCTGCCTGCCTCGAGACGAACGGCTGCTGGTCTGCCTGTTGGGGATCCAGAAAGCCGGTGCCGGCTACCTGCCGCTCGACCCGGCTCACCCACCGGCACGCCAGGCGCAGATTCTCACCCGGGCGCGGCCGCAATTGCTGCTCTGCGATACGCTGTCCGCAGACTTGCCCGGGCACCTGCGCAGTTGCCTGTGGGCGGACCTGCCGTTGGCGCAGTGTTCCGCTCAAGCCCCGGCCTTGCCGACAACGCTTGAGCAGTTGGCTTATACGCTCTACACCTCGGGGTCGACCGGGCAGCCCAAGGGCGTGCAGATCAGTCGCGGCAGTTTCGCCAACTTCCTGCTGGCCATGGAGGAGGCGCTGCCATTGGAACACGTGCAGCGCTACCTGGCCCTGACCACCGTGACCTTCGACATTTGCGGCCTGGAGCTGTGCCTGCCGTTGGTACGCGGTGGCACGGTGGTGCTGGCCGACGATGAAGAGCGACAGGACCCGGTGTTGCTCGCGCGCCTGATCCAGCACCAGGCCGTGGATCTGATCCAGGCCACGCCGGCCACCTGGGCGATGCTGTTGCAAGGCGATCGCCGGGCACTGGCCGGGCGTGTGGCCCTGGCCGGCGGTGAGGCGCTGGCGGCGGAGATGGCGAGCGAACTCAGGCAATGCGTGGCGCACCTGGTCAATGTCTACGGCCCGACAGAAACCACGGTGTGGTCCACCCAGACGCCGATCGATGCCCTGCAATCGCCCGTCGCACCGATTGGCCGGCCGCTGCTCAACACCCGTTGCCACGTCCTTGATGAGCACCTGTGCGAAGTGCCTCCCGGCTGTGTGGGTGAGCTTTATATCGCCGGTGACGGCCTGGCCCGCGGTTATGCCGGGCAGCCGGGGTTGACCGCCGAACGCTTCATTGCCGATCCGTTCGGCCGCGAGGGCGGGCGGTTGTACCGCACGGGCGATCTGGCGCGTTGGCAGCCCGATGGGCAGCTGTATTACCTCGGTCGCACCGATGATCAGATCAAGTTGCGCGGTTATCGCATCGAACTGGGGGAGATCGAAGCCGTGCTGCTCAGCCACCCCGAGCTGCTGCAGGCGGTCGTGACCGTGCAAGGCGAGCACCTGGCCGCCTTCTGGGTCGCCAGTCCCGACAACCCGCCTGACGAAGCCACGATCCGCAACTACTTGCAGACGCGTTTGCCGGCCTACATGTTACCGACGCATTTGCAGGCACTGGAGCAGTTGCCCCTCAATACCAATGGCAAAGTGGATCGCAAACGACTGCCACAGGTGCAGTTGGACGTCGGCGGTGTGGGTGTCGTCCAGCGTGCGCTGACGGCCAGCGAGGCACAACTGGCCGAGGTCTGGGCGGCGGTGTTGAACCGACCGCAGATTCCTGCCGACGGGCATTTTTTCCAGTTGGGCGGGCATTCGCTGATGGCGGCCCAGGTGCGTGCGCGCTTGCGCGAACAGGGCCTTGAAGTGCCGTTGCGCTGGTTGTTCGAAACGCCGGTGCTGGCGGACCTGGCGCAGCGCATCGAAGGCCTTGCGCCTCACCTAGGCCTGGCTTCGTTGCAGATTCCTCATGTCGACCGACAGATCGATCAACCCTTGTCCTCGGCGCAGCAGCGGGTCTGGCTGATGCAACAGTTGGATCTGGCTGACAGCAGCTTCAACATGAGCAGCAACGTACGCTTGCGCGGCCAGCTGGACAGCCACGCCCTGGAGCGATCGTTGCATCGGCTGGTGGAACGCCATGCCATCTTGCGCACCACGTATCACCAGCGCGGCGGCGAGTTGTACCAGCGGATTCACGAACACCTGTCGGTGGCGTTGCAAGTGATTGCATCGAGCGCGACGCAGTGGCCGGCTGATGCCCGCGACATTGCGCTGCGACCGTTCGACCTCGGTGGCGAGGCACCGCTGCGGGCGGTCCTGTACCGCCTCGGTGAGCAGGACCATGTGCTGCAACTGGTCATGCACCACATTGCCTCCGACGGCTGGTCCGGCGCAGTGCTGGTCGATGAGCTGATCCAAGGTTACGAGGCGTACAGCGCGGGTGTTCTGCCGCCACAAGACGAACTGGCGATCCAATACGTCGACTACGCGGCATGGCAAGGTTCTGCGGCGGTACAGCGGCGTCAGCGTGAAGGCCTGGATTTCTGGCGACAGGCTCTGGCCGGCATTCCCGCGCAAGTGCCATTGCCTTTCGATTTCCCACGTCCGGAGCGAGACAACGGCGCCGGGGCGGCCTTGGACTTTCAATTGCCGGCGGCCACGGTTGGCCGGTTGAAGGCCTTCGCGCAAGACAGCGCAACGTCGCCGTTCATGGTGCTGCTGACCTGTTATGCCGCCGTGCTGCAGCGCGAAACCCAAGGACGCGACCTGGTCATCGGTACGGATGTGGCCAACCGCGAGCATCCTGCCACGGAGTCTCTGATCGGCTTCTTCGTCAATCTGCTGGCCTTGCGTATCCGCCTGCAACCGGAGTTGAGTTTCCGTGAGCAAGCGCAGCAGGTCCGGGAGGTTTGCCTGCAAGCGTTCGCCTGGCAGGACACGCCGTTCGAACGTGTCGTCGAATGCCTGGAACTGCCACGGGTGGCGAATGTGCATCCGCTGTTGCAAACGTTGTTCGTGCTCGACAACACGCCGCGGCAACAACGCCAACTTGGCCACTTGCAGGTCGAGCCACTGACGGGCGAGCAGCACCATTCCAAGTTCGACATGGCCCTGTTCGCCAGCGAAGACGGCGATGGGATCAGCCTGCGCTGGGTGTATCGCACCAGCCTGTTTCGCCGGGGCACGGTTGAACGCTTGCGTGATGCCTTCCAATCGCTGCTGGACCTGGCCCTCGGTGCGCCAGACAACCCAATCGATACCTTGATTCTGACTCCAGGAGGAGTTGTCGCAATGTCCACGGACAATCCGTTGCAACGCAAAATGAGCAAATTGGGCAAGATGCGCCAGAGCGGGTCGCCTGTCACCCGCGAGCCCTTCGAAGCCCGACCGCTGCGCGAAGGCTCGAAGTTCCCCTTGTCGATTCGGCTGCGTGACCGTGAACTGGCGCCGGCCATCTGGGCTGAAGCCAACCGTGAAAAGGTCGAAAACTGGCTGCTCGAACACGGTGGCATTGTCTTCCGTGGCTTTGATTTGCCGACGCCGGCGGCGTTCGAAGCTTTTTGCCAGGCCTTGTGTCCTCAGTTGTATGGTCAGTACGGTGACCTGCCAAAGGAGGAGGGTGGCAAGAACATCTACAAGTCCACGCCCTATCCCAAGGACCGGATGATCCTGTTTCACAACGAGAGTGCTCATCAGCATCGCTGGCCGCGCCGGCAATGGTTCTACTGCCAGACGCCGGCCACGTCCGGTGGCGCGACCCCGATTGTCGACAGCCGCCAGGTCTACCGAGAACTGCCGGCCTGGCTGCAAGTGAACCTGCGACGCAAGCAACTGATGTACGTGCGTAATTTCAGCGCCAGCCTGGACGTCAGTTGGCAGCATTTCTTCCAGACCCAGGAGCGTGCCGACGTCGAACGGATCTGCCGTGAGAGCAATATCGAGTTCCAGTGGCGCGGCGCCAACGATCTGCACACCCGGCAGGTGTGTCCCGCGGTCATCCTGCACCCGTTGACGGGAGAGGAGAGCTTCTTCAATCAGATTCAGCTGTATCACCCGGCCTTTCTCGATGCCGATGTGCGCGAGCAGTTTCTACGCGACGGTGAAGCCTCGATGCCCAGGCAGGTGTTTTACGGTGACGGTTCCGAACTCGAGCCCGAGGCCATCGAGGCCATCAACACGGCCTATGACCGTTGTGCCGTGCGTTTCGACTGGCAACAGGGGGATGTGGTCATGCTCGATAACATGATGGCGGCACACGCCCGGGACCCGTTCGAAGGCGAGCGCAAAATCGTCGTGGCCATGGGGGAAATCTATGGCCGTGACCAAGTGATGGCTGCGCCGGCGCAGACCGAAGAGACACAGGTAGAGTGGAAACCATGATGGACCTTGGACTCACGCTTTCACCCCAGCAAAAACAACTGGCCCAGGCCAATCCGCACGCCTGGCGCTGGGTTCGCATGCAGCTGGCGGGCGTGCCCGGAGGCATCGTCGAACAGCGCCTGCGCGACGGCTTGCAGCAGCATCAGGCGTTGCGCCTGCGCTACCAGCGTCCGGTCGGCGCCACCGGCCTGCGTCAACGGGTGGTCGAGCCAGGCGACCTGCGCCTGAACTGGCGTCAGGGGCGCTCGGGTGACGGGCACGATGAGCAAACATGGCTGAGCGATGCCCAGCAACGTTGCCTGGCCGAACAACCCGATGTATTGGCCTGGTTGCTCGACGATTGGTTGCTCTTGGCGGTCCCGGTGTATTCGCTGGACCCGCGCAGCCTGATCCAGTTGCAGGAGCAGTTGCTGGGTCGCGCCGCGCCCTTGGACGCCGACCCCATGCAGTACGGTGAATACGTCGAATGGATCAATGGCCTGCAACTGGACGAAGATGCCGAGCAGGGCGCGCAGTTCTGGCGCAACCAAGCCCTGCAGGAAGTGCCGGGCATGCGCCTGATCGAACGCTATGGCATCGCCAGCGGCAGCCATGCCGTCGTCCGGCTAGCGCTTGCGCAGACACTGCCGGCGGCCTTGACGGCCCTGGCCGAGCGCGAAGGTGTGGCTGTCGAGCCACTGGTCCTGGCTGCCTGGGGGGCATTGCTGGGCAGGCTCAATGGGCAGCAGCACGGCCAGTTGGGTTTGCAGCACGATCCTCGTGATGACTACGAGGAGCTATCGGGCGCCTTCGGGCTGTTCGAGCAGACCCTGCCGATGATGGTGCAGTTGTCCGAGCACAGCACCTTGGTCAACCTGGCGCGGTCATTGGCGCGGCAACTGGAAAACGCCGTGGCCTGGCAGGAATATGTCGGCCAGGCCCAGTTGCTGCCAGAGTGGCGCGCCAGTTTCCAGACCGGGCTGCGTGTCGTGCATGCACCGTCGCTGCATGGCTTGCAGGTCCTGTCCTTCGATACACCGGTCGAGCTGCAATTGCAGCTGACGCTCGATGCCCAGGGCAGCGCAGAGCTGGCACTGGTCTACGATTGTGGCCTGTACCGTGAAGTCCAGGTGCAGATGGTGCTCAAGCGCTTCGCCCATTGGCTTGAACAATTGCTGCAGTCGCCCAACGCTCCCATCCATGGCGTCGATGCCCATTTGCCCGAGGAACTGTCGGCGTTGCCGACCCGTCCCGCCCTGGCACCGGATCTCGATATCGTCGCCACCGTGCGCGAACACGCCCGGACACAACCGGACCGGCCAGCGCTGCGCTATGGGGAGCAAATATTCTCTTACGCCGAACTCGATGCCCTGAGCGATCGGGTTGCCGGCAGCCTGCGTCAGGCCGGTGTCGGCCGTGAGCAAGTGGTCGGCCTGTACCTGCCGCGTGGGGCGCAGATGCTGATCGCGATGCTGGCCTGCTTCAAGGTCGGTGCTGCCTATCTGCCCCTGGACCCTCAACAACCCCCCCTGCGTCTGGCCGGCATCATCGATGATGCTCGACCTGCGTTGTTGCTGCACGCAGAGGGGCTAGCGCCCGATACCTCGGTGAACACGCTGTGCTGGTCGCAGGCATGCACCGGGCCGGTGTTCGATTCGCCGGTGCAGGGCACGGCGCAAGACCTGGCCTACGTGCTCTATACCTCAGGGACCAGCGGCAAGCCTAAAGGTGTGCAGATCGAACAAGGTCAATTGCGCCACTACGTCACGCAGGTGACTCGCGCGCTCCAGTTGCCCGAGGCCGGGCACTATGGCCTGGTGTCCTCGCTGCTGGCGGATCTTGGCAATACCGTACTGTTTCCTGCCTGGTTGCAGGGCGGCTGCGTGCATGTGCTGGAGCAGTCCACCGTGACGGATGCCCGGGCGTTCGCCGAAGCGCTTCAGCGCTACCCGTTGGACGTGCTCAAGATCGTCCCTTCGCACCTCGAAGCGCTGATGGGCGAACACGCGACCCAGGCAGTGCTTCCGCGCCGGGTCCTGGTGCTGGGCGGCGAGCCGATCGGTGAGCCTCTGCTGAACCGTTTGGCCCAAGCGAAACCCACCTGTCGCCTGTACAACCATTACGGTCCGACGGAGACCACCGTAGGGGTGTTGTGGCGGGCGATCGATATCGACCAGGGCGTGAGTGGCAGCGCCTTGAATCAGGTCTTGGGCGATAACCGCATCCACTTGCTCGATGACCAGCAACGACCGGTCCCGCCCGGCCAGGCCGGGGAGCTTTGCATCAGCGGCGCCAGTGTCGGGCGCGGCTATGTGGGCGGTGTCGGTGGCAGCGCCTTTGGTGTCGATCCGCTCAGCGGCAGCCGCTTGTATCGCACCGGTGATCTCGCCTTGCGCCAGGCCGATGGCGCACTGCGCATGCTTGGACGCAATGATCAACAGGTAAAAATCCGCGGGTTTCGCCTGGAACTGGCGGAAGTCGAGCAGGCGTTGTTGGCCCAGCCAGGCGTATTGCAGGCCGCTGTCCTGCTGGACGGCGAAGGCGATCATGCACGCTTGCTGGCTTTCGTGGTCAGGGACGAGACCGGGGGGCAGACCACCGAACAGCTGTGTGCCGCCCTGGCTCGCCAGTTGCCGGACTACATGCTGCCCAGCGCTGTCCTTGCGCTCAAGACGCTGCCACTCAACAGCAATGGCAAGTTGGATCGCAAGAACCTGCTCGAACGTGCCCGGCAACGCTTGCAGAGCACCCGCGTGGCACCTGTCGGCGAGCTGGAAACTGCCATCTTGGCCATCTGGTGCGAGGTGCTTGGCGTTGACGACCTGGGGGTGACCGACCACTTCTTCAACGTTGGCGGGCACTCGCTGGCGGCGATCAAAGTGGTCTCGCTGATTCGCGAGCGCCTGTCGCTCGAATTGCCAACCAACCTGCTGTTCGAACGGCATACCGTGCGCGAACTGGTCCACGGCCTGGGCAGCGACGACGGCGGTGGCCCTTGGAAAGTCTTGCATGACGCGGATGAGCAGTCGCCGGCCTTGCTGCTGGTACACGGCGCGCAAGGGCACCTGCAGGCGTATCAGCCTCTGGTGGACAATCTGAGGGGCAAAGCCGCTGTCTTTGGCCTGGCCGCCCTGGAAAATGGCTGGGGTGAGGGCGACATGGACGCGTTGTTGCAGCAATACGTGGCAAGCATCCCCGCGCAGTTGAAACAGCGTCCGTTGGTGCTGCTGGGCTGGAGCCTGGCGTCGCGCCTGGCGTTGGCGCTGATCCCCCATCTGCAAGCCAACGGCTTTACCGTCGAAGGGCTTGCAGTACTCGACCATGATGCGCAGCGCAGCCTGGCCGGCGAGGGCGATGAGGCGGGCCAGTTGATTGCCGATGTCGCCTTCTATTGCCGCAGCCACGCCCAGCCCATGGGCGAGTCGCTGCGCGAGCGCTTGACGGGGCTGCTGGCCGGCCTTGACTACGCCGAGGGCGTTGCCCGGTTGCTCGACGATGCCCAGGTGCGTGCGCATCTGCGATGGGAAGCCGCCGATGCTGATTTGCTCGCACTATTGGCGCAGTATCGGGCAATCAAGCTGCGTTTGTACGAATATGCCTTGCCCACCGTCGATGTACCGCTGTGGCTCTGGCGCGGCAATGCCCATGCCGACTTGCGCGCCCAGTGGCAAGCGCATACCCGCCAGGCTGTCCACCAGTGGACGCTGGACGTGGGCCATCACGAGATACTGGGGGAGCCGCGCTTGGTCGAAAACCTGTTGCCTTTACTGTTGGAAACCTCTGCCAAGGTGGTGTCGGCCTCATGATCCTATTGAAAGAACTGCTGCATGACGCTCGATGGCGCATTCTGCTGGCGATCCTGAGCAGCGCCTTGAGTGCAGCCACCAGCATCGGCCTGATCGGCTACATCAACCGCAGCCTGGATCATGGTCTCGATGATATGGGCCGGGGCTTGTTGCTGTTCGGCGGTTTGCTGATCCTGTTGTTCATCAGCGGTGTCATCTCGCAATGGTTGCTGGTGCAGATCGGCCATCGCCTGGTCTACCAACTGCGCCTGCGGCTGGTGGGCAAGGTATTGGGCACTGCACTCGAACGCATCGAGCGGTTGGGCAGCCCGCGTATCTACAACGCGCTGACCAAGGACGTGACCACCGTCGCCACGGCGTTCAAGCAGCTGCCGATCTCCTTGTACAACGGCCTACTGTTGTTGGCAGGGTTGGCCTATATGGCCTGGCTGAGCCTGCCGTTCTTCTTTCTGACCCTCGGGGTGATCGCGTTCGGAGTAGGGCTTGATGTATTGCTCGGGCGCAAGGTCAAGACCCTGATGCAGGCCGTACGACGGCAGGATGATCAACTGACCGAACAATTCGAGGCCGCCATCCAGGGTCGTTGCGAGTTGGGCCTGAGCCGGGAACGCCGCCACTTGCTCTATGAACACAGGCTCGAACCCATCGCGCGGGCCTCGTTGGACGCGTCGGTACGGGCCGACACTTTGTGGGCGGTGAACCTGAACTGGACGACACTGCTGGTGTTCGTACTCATTGGCACGCTGTTCTTTCTCGGCCAGGGGCTAGGGTTGCTCAGCCAACAGGTGGTGGTGGGCTACGTGCTGGCGATCATGTTTCTGCGCACGCCGATCTCGATGATCCTCGACGCCATTCCCGCGGTCATTCGCGGCCATGTCGCCTTGCAAGCCATCGATGCCCTGGCGCTGGGTGAGACGGTGCAGTTCACGACGCCTGCGCAAGCGGCACAACCGTTCGGCGAGTTGCGCCTGTCAAACGTGCGCTATCGCTATCCGGGGCAGCGTGACGAGTTCGCGTTCGAACTAGGGCCGATCGATCTGTCGATTCGTCGCGGTGAGTTGATTTTCATTGTCGGTGGCAATGGCAGCGGTAAATCGACCCTGGCCAAGCTGCTGACAGGGCTCTACGTGCCCACTTCGGGGCAGGTTTCGCTCAATGGCGTGGAACTCGATGCCAGCACCAGTGAGTGGCATCGCGAGCATTTCGCCGCCATTTTTGCCGACTTCTACCTGTTCGCTGATGTGCTGGGCGAGGCTGGCAACCATGAAGGGCTCGAGGCGCGGGTGGATCACTATCTCGACCGCCTGGGGCTGGCTCATAAGGTTGAATTCGCGGCCGGGCGCCTGTCGACCACGGCGCTGTCCCAGGGCCAGCGCAAGCGCCTGGCGCTGTTGCTGCTCATGATGGAAGGCCGGGAAGTGTTCCTGCTGGACGAATGGGCGGCCGATCAGGATCCGGTGTTCCGTCATGTGTTCTACAACGAACTGCTACCCGAGCTGAAGGCGGCCGGCAAGACCGTGATTGCAATCACCCATGACGACCGTTATTTCGATGTCGCCGACCGGGTCTATCGTCTCGACTACGGCCATCTCGTGGACTATGACCGAACGGCGGAAAACCCGTTTCAACTGGCGAAATAGCGTTGCCATCAGGCGGGCTGTTCCTGCCGTTTGCACTCATCGAGGGGGCAACTGCTGCAATAGCCGACGCCGGGAAGGCGGTAGCGAATGCAGCAGATGCGCCTCAGGCGCTGCGGCTCGTCTTCGCCGACATCCTGGTAATGCACGGGGGCGAACAACGGATTGCGCTGACCATTGGGGCGCAGGCGGCTGGTCAGGATTTCTCTGGCCGGTGCGGTGCTGTCTGCGTTGGCGAGCGGGTGAAGGTCGATCCGGCTGGTGACGAACTCGAAGGTATTGCCGGCATTGCTCCAGAACAACCGGGGCGACGCCCGGGAGGCACTGACCAGGGTTTCGATGACGGGCTCCAGGTGGCCCTCGATCAGGGTATGGAATCGTTCGAAGGCCGTGCAGGGGGGCAAGGGGCGGCCCGCATGGGCCAGGTGCAACGCTTGTGGCCTGGCGTCATGGCCCAGTTGTATCCCCGTGTCGGCCAGGGCAAGCGGCAGATCGCATTGCTGGAGCAGATTGGCCGCCATCACCGGTGCCAGGAATGTGCTGAAGTACCATTTGGACCACAGCGAGACCAGGGCCAGGCGCTCATCGGTTTTGTACCGTGCCTGCAGGTCGTCGACGAACGCGTTGAAATGCCCGGGCTCGAAGAACCTGTCTCCCGGTACGTCCGTACGAGGATGGCTGCGCAGTTGCAGCTTTTCACCATGGTCGGCGAGCGGACCGGTGAACAGCGGGGCAAGGCTGGGGATCATCGACTCATCCGTGGACCGCGAATTGAGAGAGGTTATCGTTCAGAAGGGCTCGAAGTATAAACAGGGTATTGCCGCGATGCGACTGTTCGACGTCGAAATGAAATTTTGAGAAACAAGCATAAATTTTGAGATATTAATGAGAATCGATACTATTAGTATTGTATCGTAGGGTCCTTCCCGTCATACCCGTCAAGGAGCAAGCAATGAGTTTGGACAGTCCGGATACGCGCTTTCTGGTGGTCGTCAATGATCAAGAGCAGTACTCAATCTGGCCGGATTATCGAAGTGTGCCCAACGGCTGGCGCACGCTCGACGTGAGCGGCAGCAAGCAAGAGTGCCTGGACTATATCGATAAGGTCTGGACCGATATGCGCCCGCTAAGCTTGCGCCAGGCCATGCAGGAACAAGGACAGGGCTGATCGCCCGCGACAGAGTTTCTTCACCTCAGGGATTCAATATGGAAAGCGTCCAGCCCCGTCTACCCTCCAGCGCAACCTTCACGCTGGAACAGTTTCGTCAGCAAGCGCCGCGTGAACTGAATACCAACCCGTATCTGCAACGCCAGGCCGCCCGTGAGTCGAATGCCCGGTCTTATCCGCGGCGTATTCCATTGGCGCTGCAGGAAGCCCATGGCCTTTATGTCCGCGACACCCAGGGGCAACTGTTCATGGATTGCCTGGCGGGGGCGGGGACTCTGGCGTTGGGGCATAATCACCCGGTAGCCATTGCGGCCATGCGACAAACGCTCGACTCGGGCTTGCCCTTGCATACCCTGGATCTCACGACACCGGTCAAGGATCGTTTCGTCGAAGACCTGTTCAACGCGCTGCCGGAAAACTTTGCCCGCCATGCGCGCATCCAGTTTTGCGGTCCGACCGGTGCCGACGGCATCGAGGCGGCCTTGAAACTTGCCAGGACGGCCACCGGACGCAAACCGATCCTGTCGTTCTCTGGCGGCTATCACGGCATGACGCTGGGAACATTGAGCCTGATGGGCAACCTGGGGCCCAAACAGGCCCTGGGTTCGCTGATGGCTGACGTGCAGTTCCTGCCATACCCTTATGACTACCGTTGCCCGTTCGGCATTGGCGGCGAAGCCGGGATCGATGCAGGCCTGCATTTTATCGAACAACTGCTCAGCGACCCGGAATCGGGCGTCTTGCCACCTGCGGCCGTGGTGGTCGAAATCGTACAGGGCGAGGGTGGGGTGATCCCGGCACCGATCCGGTGGCTCCAGGGCCTGCGCCAGTTGACGCGCAAGTTTGGCGTGGCGCTGATCGTCGATGAAGTACAGACCGGGTTGGGCCGTACCGGCAAACTGTTTGCATTCGAACATGCGGATATCGAGCCGGACATCCTCGTGCTCTCCAAAGCCATCGGCGGCGGCCTGCCGCTGGCCGTGATGGTGTACCGCGAAGAACTCGATACCTGGAAACCAGGCGCCCATGCCGGCACTTTCCGCGGCAATCAGATGGCGATGGCGGCGGGGGCTGCAACGTTGCGCCACATCATCGGCGAAGACTTGCCTGGGCACGCCGAGGTCATGGGGCAACGATTGATGGGGCATCTGCGTCGGCTGCAAAGCGATTATGCGTGTCTGGGTCAGGTCCGCGGCCGAGGATTGATGGTTGGGGTGGAGATCGTCAGCGATACGCCGAGCGATAACCGTGTACCGGCAGCGGACACGGCCCTGGCCCAGGCCATCCAGCGCCAATGCCTGCGCCTGGGTGTCATTCTGGAGCTTGGCGGGCGCCATGGAGCCGTTGTGCGTTTCCTGCCGCCGTTGATTATCCAGCCTGAAGAAGTCGACGTGTTGGTTGAACTCTTCCACGTCGCTTTGGCCAATGCGCTGGCAGAGGTCAAGGGAAGGGCGCTGCACATCGCGTAAAAACCTGGCAGTGACGCTTGAAACAATGCCCCGATTTATCGGGCATTGCTTTTTGGGCGCGCTCGGCGGCGGGAGTGAGGCGGTATTCAGCCGTAAACCTTCGGCATCCTTTGAGGATTCAGGGGGTTCAGCGGCAAGATCAGGCCCGTCAAGGACTGAGTAGAGCTGGCCGATTGCACTTCGCAGGCTTTCTCCTGATTCGATGCAACGAATGTCGCGTGGTGGCCTCCTATGAAAACGAGCGGCGCTTCGGTTGGAGAGGGGCGACTGCGGTTTTTTCCATGACGGAGGTGATTGTGTCCATGACGGCAGCCGAGAAAAATCATGTCGACTGGCTGGTCGAACAATCGATGCTCAATGCTGCGAGGAAGCGCGCCAAGCTCTACTCGGGCCAGGGACGGATGTGGCAGCAGCCCTATGCGCATACTCGGCCTCGCGACGCCTCGGCATTGGCTTCGGTGTGGTTCACCGCGTATCCGGCCTCCATCGTTACCCGCGAAAATGGCACTGTGCTTGAAGCGCTGGGGGATGAAACCTTATGGCATGCGCTGTCGAGAATCGGTATCCAGGGCATTCACAATGGCCCCTTGAAAAGGTCCGGTGGCCTTTCGGGCGGTGACTACACCCCTACGATTGACGGCAATTTCGACCGCATCAGTTTCGACATCGACCCGCAATTGGGCACCGAGGCGCAATTGCAAGCGTTGACCCGAATGGCCGCCGCGCACAATGCGGTCGTCATCGAGGATGTCATCCCGTCTCATACCGGCAAAGGTGCGGATTTTCGTTTGGCCGAGATGGCGTATGAAGATTATCCGGGCCTCTACCACATGGTGGAAATCCGCGAGGAGGATTGGCCGCTGCTGCCCGACATTGCCGAGGGGCGCGATGCGCAGAACCTCACCCCGCAGCAGGTCGACGTGCTGCGGGACAAGCATTACATCGTCGGACAGTTGCAACGGGTGATCTTCTTCGAACCAGGCGTCAAGGAAACCGACTGGAGTGCGACGCCGGTGGCGATGGGCGTTGACGGCAAGCCGCGCCGTTGGGTCTATCTGCATTACTTCAAGGAAGGGCAACCTTCGCTGAACTGGCTGGACCCGACCTTTGCCGCTCAACAGATGATCATTGGGGACGCACTGCATGCCATCGATGTCTCGGGGGCGAAAATCCTGCGTCTGGACGCCAACGGATTTCTCGGCGTCGAGCGCAAGCTCGAAGGTACCGCCTGGTCCGAAAGCCATCCGCTATCGATCACTGCAAACCAGTTGCTCGCTGGAGCGATTCGCAAGGCCGGCGGCTTCAGTTTCCAGGAACTGAACCTGACCGTAGACGATATCGCCGCCATGTCCCACGGAGGGGCTGATCTCTCCTACGACTTCATCACCCGACCCGCCTACCAGCACGCCTTGCTGATGGGCGATGCCGAATTCCTGCGCTTGATGCTGCGGCAGATGCACACCCTTGGCATCGATCCGGGTTCGCTGATCCATGCGTTGCAGAATCATGATGAATTGACCCTGGAGTTGGTGCACTTCTGGACCCTGCACGCCCACGATACTTACCTCTATCAGGGCCAGACCTTTCCCGGCAGCATCCTGCGCGAGCACATCCGCGAGCAGATGTACGAGCGCCTCACTGGCGAGCATGCGCCCTATAATCTGAAATTCGTCACCAACGGCGTGTCCTGTACCACTGCGAGCATCATCACCGCAGCGCTGGGGATTCGCGATCTCGAGGCCATTACGACGGCGGATATCCAGCAGATTCGCCAGGTTCATCTGCTGTTGGTGATGTACAACGCGATGCAACCTGGCGTGTTCGCATTGTCTGGCTGGGACCTGGTCGGCGCGTTGCCATTGCCGGCCGAACAGGTCGAGCATCTGATGGGCGACGGCGACACACGCTGGATTCATCGCGGTGCCTACGATCTGGTAGACCTCAACCCTGACGCGGCATTGTCGGCCGGCCAGATGCCGCGTCCGAAGACCCTGTACGGCAGCTTGCCAAGCCAGTTGAAAGATCCGGATTCGTTCGTCTCGCAGTTGCGCAAGATCCTCGCTGCGCGCCGTGCCTATGACATCGCCGCCAGTCGCCAGATACTGATTCCGGACGTCGAGCATCCGGGGCTGCTGATCATGGTTCACGAATTGCCGGCTGGCAAAGGTACGCAAATCACCGCGCTGAACTTCGGTTCGACGCCGATCACTGAAACCCTGCACCTGCCCAATATCGCACCGGGGCCGGTGGTCGACATCATCAATGAACGGGTCGAAGGCGACCTTACGCCCGAGGGCGAATTCACCATTACGCTGGATGCGTTCGAAGGGTTGGCGCTACGGGTGGTGAGCAGCTCACCGATGATCTAGGGCTTGGGAAAACGAGGTGGTTGATCGCTCGACCACCCACCCATGCCATAGGTTCTAGTCAAGGCGTTGTCTATGTTCTGCTCCGTCACCCGTGGGGAAGAGCAGGCCTGGATAATCTGCAGCCTTGAGCCATCCGCTACGCTGATCGGAGCTGAGCTTCGATCGCTGCCTTATCGATGACCGACCAGACCTCGCGGATCCTGCCGTCCTCGAATGCGTAGAAGACGTTTTCGGCGAAGGCGATGCGTATCCCATTCACCGCCAGGCCCAGGAATTCCCCAACCGGCGTGCAATTGAAGGCCAGGCGAGCCGCCAACTTCGGTGGGTCGATCACCAGGAATTCAATGGCAAAGCGCAAGTCGGGGATAGCCCGATAATCCGCTTCCAGCATGCTTCGATAGCCGTGCAACCCTAGTGGTCTGGCGTTGTGAACCACATCCGGGTGCACGAAATGGCCCAGGTTTCCCCAGTCCTGCGCATTCAGGCAGGCGATGTAGTCGCTATAAAGATCGGCAAGGTTCGAGGTCATGGGGCTGTTTCTCCTCTCTTTGTCCCTGGTCATACAGGCGTTGCGACGGCGATCGGAGAAAGAGGGCCCACCGCTTCTGAGGCGGCTTTCGTTCTCCTCTTTCTATGACCAACTACGAGGCTACGCGGTTTTTCCCGCCGCGCTTGGCCTTATACAGTGCCGCGTCCGCTGCTTGTATCAATAGGGTTTGATCGGTCCCGTTACGCGTCGTCGAGGCCACGCCAAAGGATGCGGTAACGCTGAACGTCTGCACTCCATCCGTAGGGCTCATGCTTTCCAGCGAATCCCGGATGGATTCGGCTCGCAGGAGAGCGTCTTCAATGGAGCAATCCGGCAATATGACGATCAGCTCTTCTCCACCAAAGCGGCAGGCGACATCGGTGGCTCTGATTGACTTCATGATCAAGGATGCCGTGCTTCGCAACACCGCGTCACCTGCAGAATGACCGTGGATGTCGTTCAGTTTCTTGAAGTTGTCCAGATCGAGCATGATGACGCTCAGGTCCACTGCGTCTCGAGTGGCTTTGGAGAGTTCGCGCTTGAGCGTTTCCTCCATGAAGCGACGGTTATACAGGCCGGTCAGCGGGTCTTTGATCGACTGGACTTGCAGGACCTGGCGCATCCTGCCGTTCGCCAGCGCTAGCGCGGTTTGCTCCGCGGCAGCTTCCGCAAACTGGCGGCTGATTTCCTTATCGCCATTTCCGCCAGCATGCTGGATATGCAAGAGCCCCAGTGTTTCTCCGTAGGCTATCAGCGGCAGGCACCAGTGAATGTCGCCATCGTCGAACTCCGATTTGTCTGAGTAATGGGCGCAGCGCAGCTCATGACGATGTTCAACCACATGGGGATGGCCTCGACGTATGGCCCAACAGTCTTTGGGGCCGATGAGGACATCTGATTGAACCTCGACGTGGCCCCAGCTTGCGGCCGGTTGCAAGGCATCAGCCGAATTGCGGTACAGGTACAGCGTTCCGCTACTGCCCTCCAGCAACTGTTGGCAATAAGTGCTGACCAGTTGGAGCGTTTCCTCTTGGCTCATCTCGGTCTGCAGCAGACGAGCCATTTCTGCGAGCAAGCCTATTTCTGCGTTGCGCCGCTCGAGGTTTTTCAGGCTTTTGCCCAGTTGGGTGCTTGAAGAAAGCGCGCTAGCCGTCGATTCGGCCTGGCGTTTTATGGTCTGACGCATGGACACGTAAATGAAACGCCCCAGCACAAGCGTTAGCAGGAAGCTGGCGATGGAAACGGCGACGGCCCAACGCAAGTTGGCGTTAAGCTGGTTGTCCAGAACAGCCACTTCCTCGACTTCAGCTTGAATCAGCTCGCCTCCCAGGTCGCGGACCTGGTCCATGAGGTGCTTGCCGTTGCCCGTAGCGATTTCGGCCACCGTCGCAGCAGCACCTTGGGTGCTGCGCAGCTTGATCACCATTTCCAGGTGGTCCAGCTTCAGTGCGGACTTCTCGATGAAGTCCTCCACCTTGGCAATTTCAGCGGACGAATCGTTTCGATAGTTTTCACGAAGCAGCTTGATCGCGCCGGGAAGTTGCGACGTGGCGACGTAATAAGGCCGGAGAAATGTTTCCATCCCCGTCAATGCATACCCGCGTTCGCCTGTCTCGGCATCCACGAGCAGACTTTGCACCGTGCGAATGCATTCCAGCTGCTTCTCTACCACGTTGCGGTCGTTACGCGTTTCGTTCGTCCAGAACAGGGTAAACGGACCTACTGCGGCGGTGACGGACATGACCAGCGTGGCAGTGGCTGCTGCGAGGAGAAGTCTGGGTGTGCGATGGGGCATCGTCAGCTCCAATGGGATTCTTATTGTTATCGGCGAGTTAGGTTAACGGTTTAAGTGAATCACTCTAAAACCGCTAGACGGTCAAAAAATCGTACATTCGCTGAGAGGCCGCGCGGCTTTACGCGACCTCACGAATTAGCCTCCGGCGGGGGGTGGAATCTACGCGTTTTAGCCAGTGCCTGATACATGTCGTACCGATCAGGGTGAGCGTCGGGGGGACCGGCCGATAGCGTTTCAGAAATTTCGGCCCGCGCCGATTCAGGTGGTGTCGGCTACAGTTCCTTGTATCCGCAGGGATGTATCAAGACTGCCACGGAATATTAATCATGACGAAACGCCCTCCGTTCCAATCGCTCGGCTGCGCCGAATGTCGCAACCATGAGGCGTTGGGGTTTGATTTCACCATGGCCTTCCAGCCTATTTTCAACGTCCGGACACGCGCTGCGTTTGCTTATGAGGCGTTGGTCAGGGGCATCAATGGCGAATCGGCTGGCTACATCCTGGGGCTCGTGAACGACAGCAACCGCTACCGATTCGACCAGGCTTGCCGGGTGAAGGCCATCGAAGAAGCCGCAAGGCTGGGGTTGCTGGACATTCCCGACTGCTTGCTGAGCATCAATTTCCTGCCCAACGCCGTATACCGGCCAGAGACGTGTATCCGGGCCACCCTGGAAGCGGCGCGTCTGACCCATTTCCCGCCAAAGAGGCTCATGTTCGAAGTGACCGAAGGCGAGAAGGTGGTAGACCCTGAGCACCTCAAATCGATTTTCGTGGAGTATGAGCGTCAGGGGTTCATTACCGCCGTCGACGATTTTGGCGCGGGTTATTCGGGCCTTAACCTGCTGGCCATGTTCCAGCCGCAGGTGTTGAAGATTGACATGGCACTGACCCGAGACATCGATCGAGACTCGGTCAAACAAGCAATCGTCGAAGGCATCATCCTGGTCGCCAGACGCTTGGATATCCTGATCATCGCCGAAGGTGTCGAGACCCGTGAAGAAAGCTCGACGCTGCTAGGCATGGGTATCGAACTGATGCAGGGATATTTGTATGCAAGGCCCGCGGTCGGTCATCTCCCGGCTGGATGCTTCGATGACGGCGTGCTGTAAAGGCGGGCTCGAATCCATAGGTTCGCTACGGCAGGCGTACTTCACGATCCCATTCAGTTATCCAAGAAATCCGTGAGTATGTCTGTGGATAACCGCGCTGATGCCAAGTGGGCAGGGGGTTTGAACGGGCGCTCAAAAAATGTACAGGCAGGTTGGCATCACCTGTTCAGTTGCTTGGTCTCGTCCGAGAAACAGACACACTCTCGCTCGGAGCTGGATCAGCGGCGGGCCAAGTCCGCCAATAACCATTCACGAAACACCTCGGCTGCCGAAACACCGATGCTGGTGGGATTCAGCGCCAGGTAATACCCTCGGCTGGTACGGTACTCATGGGGCAGTACCCGAACGAGGGCGCCGGATTCCAGCAGGTCGTCAATCATCGCGCCCCATCCCAGCGCGATGCCTTCGCCTTCCAATGTCGCTTGAAACAACAACGCAGAGTTGTTGAACGACAGCGCCGGCGTAGGCGGTGCATAGGTGACGCCCATCTGTTGCAGCCAGACAGGCCAGTCCACCACGGGCCAGCGAATCCAGCGCCAGTGTTCACGGTCCAGGTGAAGCAAGCGTTCCTCCAGCAATTGTCGCGGCTCATGCAGTTGGCGATCGCCCAGATAGGAAGGGGAGCAGACAGCAAGTATCGTCTCATCGAAAAGCCGATCCAGCCTGACCCCGGGGCCCTGTCCTTCACTGCCGGTGGTGAACCCGATATCGATGTTTTCGCCCACCAGATCAAAATCGCGATCCAGTGCCAGCAGGCGCACGCCAATGTCCGGATGCGCTCGCTGGAAGGCTTGAAGGCGAGGGCGTAGCCAGTACGTCGAAAAGCCGATGGTTGCCGCGAAGGTAATGACTCCGGAAACGCCGTTGCGCAGATCGTGCACGGTGTCGGCAATGCGCTCCAGGCTTTGGTCCACGGTGGCATAGAGACGTCGGCCGGCCGAGGTCAGGCTGATATTGCGGTGGCCGCGCACGAACAGCGGCTGCCCCAATGATTCCTCCAGTACCCGGATCTGCCGGCTCACTGCGGCCTGGGTCACACACATTTCCCGCGCGGCCGAAGTGAAACTCAGCAGGCGTGCGGCCGCTTCGAAAATCACCAGGGCAGTCAGCGGAGGCAGGCGACGACGTAGTTTTTCCATGGAGAGCGGCCCTTGCGGCTGTTACCGAATGACTCGGCATTCACATTACAAAAGGTTATCCAGCAACCTGACTTTAAATCGTTTGAGCGGCTTGACGTCGTCTGGCTTGATTGAAGCGTACCGATCAGGCCCGCCAAGCCTTCAGGGCTTGGCCTATTCGTCAACCTTGCAAAACCGATACCGTCAGAGGTCACTATGAACGCACTGATGAAAGGACTTACGCACGGCCTGAAAGTAATGGCAATCGCAGGCTCTCTGCTAGGCGGCACCGCCTGGTCAGCCGAGCCGCAACCGATCCGTATTGGCTGGGTGGCCTGGCCCGATGCCGAGATCAGCGCCAAGCTCGCGGCTTACGCCATCGAACAGCAATTGCAACGCCCTGTGAAGCTGGTGATGGCCGATATCGGAATCCAATTCAAGGCCATGGAAAGTGGCGCCATCGATTTCATTCCAATGGTATGGCTGCCCACCACCCACAAGGGATATTGGGACAAATACCAGGACAAGCTGGAAGATCTCGGTGTGCTCTATGAGGGGCGCATAGGATGGACCATTCCTGATTCCATTCCCCGCGAAACCCTGAGCAGCATGGCCGACCTGAACAAGCCGCAAGTGCGTGAGAAATTGCGCGGTACGATTCTCGGGCCGGAACCAGGCACAGGCCAATCCACGTTGTCGCAAAAGGCCATGGAGGTCTATGGCATCACTGGCTACAAGCTGGTGTCGTCGTCCGGTGCAGCGGAAGTGGCGCAGTTCGCCCGGGAAATCGAGCGTGGGCGTTGGAGTCTGCTCAATGGCTGGAACCCACATTGGATGTTCGCCAAATGGAAGCTGCGTTATCTGGATGACCCCAAAGGCGTTTTTGGCAGCACCGAGCAGGTGCACGTCATCGGTCGCCCTGGTTTTCGCGAAGCGGAACCGGCCGTCGCAGCCTTCCTGAACAACTACAAATTACCGCTGCCGCAGCTTGAAGCGCTGTTATTGCAAGCCAAGGACAGCTCGGCCGACGCCGCGGTAAAAGCCTATTACGCGGCCAATAAGCCGACGTTCGATGCGATGTTTTCATCCCAGGCGACGGCCGCCGCCCAGTGATTGCCTGACGGCGCCTTCGTCTACAAGCCCAAGCCTTAAGGCTTCGTCTATCTCGGATTCCCGTGCGAGCACCGCCATGTCCAGTAATGATCCGTTGCTGCAACCCTTCGCCATCAAGCATCTGCAGTTGCGCAATCGCGTCGTCAGCACGTCACATGAACCTGCGTATACCGACCAGGGCATGCCACGGCAGCGCTATCGGCTTTATCACGAAGAGAAGGCCAAGGGCGGTGTCGCACTGACCATGATTGGCGGCTCCTCCATCGTGGCGCCGGACAGTCCACCGGCCTTCGGCAACCTTGAGATGTACCGCGACGAAATCGTGCCCTGGTTGCGCGAGCTCAGTGATGGCGTGCATCAGCATGGCAGCGCGGTCATGTGCCAGCTCACCCATCTTGGCTGGCGAGGCAGTAATTTTCACGCTGACTGGCTGCCGCTGGTGTGGCCTGGCCATGGACGCGAACCGACCCACCGCAGCTTCACCAAAAAAGCCGAAGACTGGGACCTGGCGCGAATCATTCAGCATTACGCCGACGCCGCCGAACGCTGCAAGGCGGGGGGATTGGACGGCATCGAACTGGAAGCCTACGGCCATTTGATGGATTCGTTCTGGCTTCCGGCAAACCAACGTGACGACGGGTGGGGGGGCAGCCTGGAAGGGCGTATGCATTTCTCGCTGGAGGTGTTGCGGGCGATCCGCAAGGTCGTGGGCACTGAGTTCATCGTCGGCATTCGCATGGTGGTCGAGGATGATATGCCCGGCGGGCTGTGCCGTGAGGAGGGCCTGGCCATCGCGCAGACCCTGGTCGATCACGGCATCGATTTCATCAGCGTTATCAAGGGGCGTATCGACAACGATGTCGGCATCGCCAAGGTGATTCCCGGGATGGGCACCCCTGCCGGACCGCACCTGGAATTGGCAGGTGCCGTGAGGCGTGCGGTGTCGGTGCCGGTGATGCAGGCGGCACGGATCAGCGATGTCGCCACGGCCCGTCACGCCCTGCGTGAAGGGCTGGTGGATATGGTGGGGCTAACCCGTCCGCAGATCGCCGACCCGCACTTGATTGCCAAGGTCCTGGCCGGCCAGGAAGAGAGGATTCGTCCCTGCGTAGGTGCCAGTTACTGCATGGACCAGATCTATATCTCCGGCCAGGCTCACTGCCTGCATAACCCGGCTATTGGGCGAGAGAGCAAGTTGCCTCATGAGATCACCTCGTCGGGCGGCCCCGTTCGCAAGGTCCTGATCGTCGGTGCCGGTCCTGCCGGACTGGAGGCGGCACGGGTATCTGCCGAGCGCGGACATCAGGTGACAGTGATCGAGGCCAACAGCCAGGCGGGCGGGCAGGTCCGTTTGGCATCCGTGCCATTGCGCCGTCGCGAATTGATCGGCGTGGTGGACTGGCGCGTCAGTGAATGTGAGCGCTTGGGCGTGCAATTTCGCTACAACTGCTATGCCGGGAAAGAGGAGGTGTTGGCGCTGTCACCGGACGTAGTGATCATTGCCACCGGAGGATTGCCGAACACCGAGGTTCTTGAGTACGGCAACGAATGGGTCGTCAGTACCTGGGATATCCTTGCTGGCGACGTCAAGCCGGCAGAATCGGCACTGGTGTTTGACTATAACGGCGGTCATCAGGCGCTGACCGCTGCGGAGTTCATGCTCGATCATTGCCGCGAACTGGAAATCGTCACGCCCGAACGCATGCTCGGCCCGGACATCGGTGGTTTGAACACGCCGCCTTATCTGAAGGCCTTTGCCGAACATGGCGTGCAACAGACCTTGAGCCATCAACTGACGGGGGTGCGGCGTGAAAACGGCAGATTGGTGGCGACCTTGCGCAACAGGTACGCGGATATCACCAGCGAACGAGTGGTGGACCAAGTCGTGGTTGAGCACGGCATCCTGCCGCTGGACGATGTGTATTTCGAACTCAAGGCGCTGTCGCGCAATCGTGGAGAGCTGGACCATCAAGCCTTTATCGACATAAGACCCCAATTGCTGGGGGAGGGCGGTCCTGGGTTTCAGCTGTTCAGGATTGGCGACGCGGTGAACAGCCGGGATATTCACGCCGCGATTTATGACGGGATGAGGTTGTCCATGGCGCTTTAGCTTGAGTCACGCCGTGACCATGGACAACCAGCGGCGATCCTTGCTGCGATCAAATACGAGCAGGCCCCGCAAAGTGCGGAGACTGTCCGAATGACTCGATCAGCAGCTCTGTGAGCATCCGTATCTTCCGTGCCGGATGCTGGCCTGGCGGACGGACCACGTATACACCCGCCGGGGGTGGTGGATAGCGGGTCATGATCGGCACGAGCGCCCCTGAGTTCACATGCTCATAAGTCAGGCAATCCGGCAGGTACGCGATGCCGAGTCCCGCGGTTGCGGCAGCCACGAGCGCTATGCCGTTGTCCGCCTTGAAGCGGCCCTGCGGACGAACCGTGATGACCTTGTCACCCTCCATGAATTGCCACGCTTCGGTACCCTGCAGCAGAGCCTCATGGGCAATGAGCTCGTCCGGTGTCTCTGGTGCCCCATGCGCTTTTATGTAGCCTGGGCTCGCGACGAGCTTCGTGTAGATCGGGCCGATTTTCCTCGCGATCAAATTGGAATCGGGGAGGTACCCGACGCGTATCGCACAATCGAACCCCTCGGCAATGAGATCGACGAAGCGATCGCTGTAGCAGGTCTGGATATGAAGCTCGGGGTGACGGTGTGCCATTTGCGCGAGCATGGGCGCGAAATGGGTAGGGCCAAAAGACAGAGGCGCCGCGACGCGTAAGCGACCGCGAAGGGCGCCTGTCGGCAGGATCGTTTCCCTGGCTGCCTCGATTTCGGCGCAGACCCTCGCCGCGTAATCTCGGAACGTGGCCCCGGCTTCAGTGAGGGCGGCCCCGCGCGTGGTTCGTGCAAGCAACTGGATGCCAAGTTCCGCCTCAAGCCGGGCGAGCCTGCGGCTGACGATCGACTTGGATACGCCAAGCCGGAGCGCCGCAGGCGAAACGCCCCCTGCGTCAGCCACTTCCACGAATGTTTGCAGCTCTTCTATATCCAAGTCAGCGTTCCTCTTTGTGCGACACAGCTAGCCTCGTGTTGCGACTACTGCGTCGAAAATGGGAACAGCATAATCCTTGCTTCCGGGCAATGTCGCCAGTGGCGCAGGTTGCCTGGAAACCCAAATCCACTGACAACATCAGTAGACACTTCGTCAGGGCCATGCCCGTCCATACGAGTGCGCGCTGGCTCTCTGGCACCGTGTATTACAACTGAGAACAGGACCAGACAATGACAAGCGAGACGATTCGCAACCCCCATACCGACCACCTCTTGTCGCCTGAGAATTGCGCGCTGATCATCATCGATTATCAGCCGATCCAGGTCTCCTCGATTCGCTCGATGCCCCGAGACGAGCTCGTGTTCAACATCACGAGCGTTGCCAAGGCGGCCGTCAACTACAACCTTCCTGTCATTCATTCGACGGTCAACGTCGCGACCGGCCGCAACAAACCGCCGATTCAGGCGTTGCAGGACGTGCTCGGCCATCTACCGACTTATGACCGCACTTCGATCAATAGCTGGGAGGACACTGAGTTCAAGCAGGCGGTCAAGGGCATCGGCCGCCGCAAGCTCATCATGACCGCGCTCTGGACCGAAGCTTGCCTGACTTTCCCTGTACTGGACGCGATCCAGGAGGGCTATGAAGTGTATGTGCCGGTCGATGCGGTCGGTGGCACGTCAGTCGCCGCGCACGAGGCCGCCCTTCGTCGAATCGAACAGGCGGGCGCGAAACTCATCAGCCGTGTGCAGATGTACTGCGAGCTCCAGCGCGACTGGGCACGGGAGTCGACTGTCCCGGGCTTTATGGGGGTCTTCGAAAACTTCGACGGTTTTAACGCCGAGAAAGCGCTCTAGAAGGCGCCCCGGCACCACTCAAGAAGCTGCAAACAGGATGGGGGTGGCGCTTGCGAAAGTCGCCACCCTCATACCGCTCCATCCCAGATAGGGCAACCCTGAGGACGCAGGGTTTTTTAGGTCGGACATTCAATCCGGCTGAAACGGCGATGCGCTGAGCACCACGCCAGTTTCGTCGACGTACTGCTGCCAGTGGCCAATCAAAGTGGCCAGTCTGTCCGGCTGACTCAACGCCAGGTCATGGATTTCGCCCGGGTCCTGGCCCAGGTCATACAGCTGCCAGGTCGCCGGGCCCACGGGGCCGGGGATGTACACGGCTTTCCACTGGCCCTGGCGAATCGCGCGGCGGCCAAACAGCTCCCAGCCGGTGACCGTGTGTTCGTCGTGCACCTCGCAGGTCTCGCCCGACAGGAAGCCCAGCCATGATTTGCCGCGCAATGGCGCCACGGGCTTGCCGCGCCATTGGGTGCCGGGGTGGCGTACGCCGGCCAGGTCCAGAATGGTCGGTGCAATGTCCATCACTGTGCCGAACCCATGGCTGATGCGCCCCTTGAGCGACAGCTGGGGGTAATGCACCAGCGCCGGCACACGAATCCCACCCTCGGTGGTAAATGCCTTGAACAGCCGCGACGGCGCCGTTGCCACCTGGGCCCACGACGGCCCGTACCAAACGTAGGAGTTGGCGCGGCCGATGTTGTCCAGGCTGTTGTCGTAATGCTGGTTGAGGTAGGTCAGCAACTGCGGTCCGAACTTGGGGAAGGCCTCCAGCAAGGCACCTTCGGCACCGTTATCGGACATGAACACAATGAACGTATTGTCCAATTGCCCTTGCTGGCGCAGGTACTCCACCACCCGACCGATGTTCCAGTCCATGCGCTCGACCATCGCCGCATACACTTCCATGGCACGGGCCGACACCTGGCGCTGTTCATCGGTCAAGGCGGCCCACTGGGTGTTCAATTCGATCAGCGGGTGGGGCTCGACATCGGCGTCGATCAACCCCAGGGCCTTGAGTTTTGCCAGGCGCTCCAGGCGCAATACTTCGGGGCCGGCGTCGTAGCGGCCACGGTATTTTTCAACGATGTCGGCGGGTGCCTGTAACGGCCAGTGCGGTGCGGAAAACGGCAGGTAGGCAAAGAATGGCCGGGCCTGGTCGCGCTCCTTGAGGTACTGCAGCAGTTTGTCGCCAAAGGCATCGGAGGAATAGAAGTCCTTGGGCAGTCGCTCGACGAAGGTGTCGTCCTCGATATACAGCGCCGGCGTGGATTTGAGCAGGCCCGGCGTGTGTTCGTCATAGGTCGGTTCGAAGCCGTAGTGGTTGGCCGCCCCTGGCAACAACGAGAACGAACGCTCGAAACCACGTGCGTGAGGCGCCAGTTCGGCGGTCAGGCCCAGGTGCCATTTGCCGCTCATCAGCGTCTGGTAACCGGCTTCGCGCAGCAGCTCCGGCAGCGCCACCACCTTATCGTTCAGGTAGCCTTCGTAGCCGGGCTTGCCGATCAGCTCGGGGGTGAGCGCCTCGGCCATGGTGCCGATGCCGGCGATATGGTGGTCGGTGCCGGTGAGCAGCATCGAGCGCGTTGGCGAACAGGTGGGCGCGGTATGGAAATCGGTCAGGCGCAGGCCATTCAGCGCCAGGGCGTCCAGGTGCGGCGTGGCGATTTCCCCACCAAACGCACCCAGGTCGGAGAAACCCATGTCATCGGCCAGGATCACTAGAAAATTGGGACGTTGCGACATCAAGGCGCTCCTCGTTGGCAGGCAGTCTTTCAGCAGGCGATAAAGGCCAGGGGCAGGTCGCGGATCTGTTCGCGCACCGGCGGCTGGTAATGGTCATCACTGGTCAACTCGTGCAGCAGCTCTTCACGCAACTGGTGGAATTCGAAGCTGCTGCGTTGGCGTGGATGGGGCAGGGCAATGTCGACGACTTGCTTGATTCGCCCGGGCCTCGGCTCCATCACCACCACACGGTCGGCGAGAAAAATCGCTTCTTCCACATCGTGGGTCACCAGCACTGTAGTGATCTTGGCGCGGTCACGGATCGCCAGGAGTTCGTCCTGCATCTGTTGGCGGGTCAGGGCGTCGAGGGCGCCGAAGGGTTCGTCCAGCAGCAGGATGCGCGGGCTGGCCACCAGGCCCCGGGCAATCGCCACCCGTTGCGCCATGCCGCCGGATAACTGGTGAGGATAGGCACGGGTGAAGTCGCTGAGGCCCACCAGCTCGATAAAATCGCTGATGCGCCGGTTACGTTCAGCTTCGCCGAGGGGCTCGTTGACCAGCCCCAGGCCGATGTTTTGCGCGACGGTCAGCCAAGGGAACAAGCGATGCTCCTGGAACACGATGCCGCGCTCGCCGCCGATGCCGCTGACCGTTTGGCCGTCGACGCGAATCTCGCCGCGAAACTGGGTGTCGAGCCCCACCAGCAGGCGCAACAGGGTTGATTTGCCGCAGCCGCTGGAGCCGACGATCGCGACGAATTCGCCTTCGGCAATGTCCAGGTTGAATTCACGAATGGCCTCCAACTCGAAGCCGTCGACGTCGAAGGACTTGCCCACATGGTTGAAGCTGACAATCGGTGCGTTCATGCGTGTCTCCAACGGGTAGCACGGGTTTCGATGCGTTGGCCGATCCAGTTGAGGGCTGCGCCGGTGAGGCCGACCAGGAGCATGCCGCTCATGATCAGGTCCATGCGCAGCAGTTGTTGGGCGCCGATCATCAGGCTGCCGATACCGCCGTTGGACGGCATGAAATATTCCGCACCGATGGTACCCAGCCAGGCGTAGATGAGGCTCAGACGCAGGCCGGCGAAAATCCCTGCGGCAGCGCCTGGCAAGATCAGCCGGCGCAACCGCTGGGGCAGGCTCAGGCGCAGCACTTGAGCGGCCTCGCTGAGCTGTGGCGAGAGGTTCAGCACGCTGCGTTGAGTGGCGATAAACAGCGGGAAGAACGCCGCGAGGGCGATGAATACCCACTTGGCCAATTCACCCAGACCAAACCAGGCGGTGAGCAGCGGTACCCAGGCGAAAATCGCGATCTGGCGCAGGGCTGCCAGGGTCGGTCCCAGCACCCGTTCGCTGCGTCGCGACAGCCCAAGCCACAGGCCCATGGCAAAGCCCAGGCCGCCGCCGAGCAGCAACCCGCCCAGGGTGCGCTTCAGGCTTGTGCTCAAGGCGCCGCTCAGGCTGCCGTCCAGTGCGCCGGCGACGGTGGTGTGCAGCACGATCCAGGGGCTGACCAGAATATTTGCGTCTACCCAAGCCTGTTGCGTCGCCACCTGCCACAGACTCAACAGCAGCAGGGGCAGCAGCCACGGTTGCAGGCGCTGCCAGCCTTGATAGCGCGAGCCGCGTCGAATCTGCGCGGTGGCCGGGTGCGGCCAGTGCACCCATTTACGGTCAAGCCAGCCAATGCTGTGGTCCATCACCACGCCGAATACGCCGATGATCACGATGCACACGAAGACGATATCGAGCATGAACAGTTGGCGCGCCCAGACCATCAGGTAGCCGATGCCTTCGCTGGAGGCCAGCAACTCCACCGCCAGCAGTGAGGTCCAGCCGGCCGCCAGGGCCAGGCGCACGCCGGCCATGAAGGCTGGCAGTGCGGCGGGCAGGATCAGGCGGCGGATCAACAGATGGGTGGGCAGGCGCAATACGCGGGCGGCTTCACGTAAATGGGGTTGGGCGTCGCGTACGCCCACCAGGGTATGCAGGGTCACGGGCACCACGATCGCCTTCACCAGCACCACCAGTTTCAGGGTCTCGCCGATGCCGAAAAACACCATGAACAACGGGATCCAGGCCAGCGTCGGCACTTGCGACAACGCGCTGAACGTCGGAAATACCAGGCGCTCGGTGCGCGCACTGAAGCCTAGCAGTGCCCCCAACAACGCCCCACTGCCAATACCCGCCAGCAGCCCCCAGAACAGGCGTTGCAAGCTGATTGCCAGATGGCTCCACAGCTCGCCGCCGGCCAGTTCCACCGCGCTGCTCCAGACCAGCGACGGCGGTGGCAGAATCTGTTCGCTCATCCAGTGATGGCGGCTGCCCAGCCACCACAGCGCGCAAAGCGCCAGAGGCAGCAGCCATGGCAGCAGACGTTCATTGAGTACCGGCCCGTGCGGCGTGGCGCTGGAAGCCGCGAGCGGTAGGCTCAGAAGTGAGATTCGGGCCATGGAAGACCTCCGTTGTCGCCAATGGCGTTATGTGATTCTGATCTTACAAACACGCAATCAAGATGATTGAGGGATAAGAAAAATCATTTAAAGCCTCTGTCCTGCACGCATCCAATGCATTCGAAGAATATTTTCGATGCTGTTTATGCATAGTCCTCTGGGGCCGGCGTTTTAACTTCTATAGGTCTAAAAGCTATTAAAGTGTGAATTTATAGTATTTAAAGTTTTGCCCAGCGTATGCCTACTTTCTGCTCCCCAGGCGACCCTCGCCCACAAGGAGCTGCGCTTATGAAATTGCCTTTTAAACGTCTGATCACTCTGTTCGCGGGCACTGCGTTGGCCGGGCTGGTGCATGCTGCCGAACTCAAGGAAATCCGCATTGCCGTGCCCGACCTCAGTGCTGGCAGCCAGCACAGTGGCGGCGGCATCACGGATGTGTTGCGCGAGCAACAGATCTTCGAGAAAGCCTTTGCCGACCAAGGCATCAAGATTCAATGGAATTACTTCAAGGGCGCGGGCCCGGTGATCAACGAAGCCTTTGCCAATGGCCAGGTGGACCTGGCCTACCTGGGCGATCTGGCCGCGATCATCGGTCGCTCCAACGGCCTGGATACCCGCCTGCTCAGTGCCACCGCACGGGACCTCAAGCAGTACCTCGGCGTGGTGCCGGGCTCGGGTATCAAGACCTTGCAAGACCTCAAGGGCAAGCGTGTCGCGGTGTTTCGTGGCACGGCCAGCCAGTTGTCGTTCGACGCCGCGTTGGCCAGCCAGGGCTTGAGTGAAAAGGATCTGAAAGTCATCAACCTGGATTACAACGCAGCCGGTGCCGCCTTGGCCGCCAAGCAGATTGACGCCACCTGGGGCGGCTCGAACCTGAGCGCATTGCAAGCCAAGGGGTTGGCGGAAATACCGTTGACCACCAAGGACCTCGGTGGCGCCGGCAGTGTGCAGGCGGTGCTGGTGGGCAGCAAACAGTTCGTCGACGAGCATCCCGACGCGGTGGCCAAGCTGCTCAAGGCCCAGCAGCAAGCGGTGCAATGGTTGACCGATGACAACAACAAACAGGCCTACATCCAACTGGTGTCGGGGCGGGCCAGTTACCCACCGCTGATCCTGACCAATGACTTGAAAGACCAGGCCCTCAGCGAGATCTTCCCGTCGACCCTGGACCCGGTGTTCCTGGGCAAATTACAGGGGGCGGTCGACCTGGCGTCGAAGGAAAAGCTGATTCGCAGGCCATTCCAGGTGAGTGATTGGGTGGCGCCGAACCTGGCCTCGGCAGGGCTCTGAGTCTGGTGGTGTCCGGGGTATCGCTTTCGCGAGCCAGTCGCACCGTCGCTCCCGAATTCGACCGCGTTTCGTCAGGGTGAATGCAATCGAATGTGGGAGCGAGCGTGCTCGCGAAGAGGCCGGTCAGACCGCCACGCTGATGGCCTGCTGATCCACCTCCAGCAACGTCTCGATCATCGCCTTCGCCGCTGGCGACAAGCGTGAACCGGTGCGGCTGACGATGCCGCAGCGGGCGCTCAGGGTGTCCATGTTCTGTGGCAGGTTGCGCCAGTGCAGCAGCACCAGCGTGCCTTGGGCGATGTCGTCGGCGAAGGCTTCCTCCGTGCCCACGCCGATGGCATTGGACTGCAGCACGATCTTGACCAGCGCCGGGAAATGTTCGGTCTGGATGCTCGGTGAGAAATCCATGCGCCCGCTGAGGTTCGCCAGCAGTTTGCGAATGCCCTGGGAGATCAGCGGTGCCGCCAGCGGGTAATCGAACATGTCGTTGGTCGACAGACTGTCCTTGGCCAACAGCGGGTGCCCAGGCCGGCAGAAGAACACCCCACGCTTGGGCGTCAGCGCGCGGGTCTGGAAATTCGGGTCGGTTTCGAACTGACGAATGTCGGCGATAAAAAATTCGATCTCTTCGCGGCTCAGGGCGCGGCTGAGTTTTTCCCAGTTATCCACCTGGAAACCGGTGCGGATTTTCGGGTGGGCGGTGATAAAGCGCGCCACGGCGTCGGGCACCAGTTTCACGGCGGGTGCCGGGCCACAGCCGAAGCGCAGGTCGCCGGCGTCGAGCTTGGTCATGCGTGTCACTTCACTGCTGAGCAAGGCTGCGCCATGCACCAGCGTCAGTGCGTGTTGCAGCACCACCTGGCCCTCGGGGGTGGGGCGCAGATCCTTGTGGCCACGGTCCACCAGTACGCAGCCGAATTCCTGTTCCAGCCCTTGGATGCTGCGGCTGAACGCCGGCTGGGTGATGCCCATGGCGTCGGCTGCGCGTACGAAACTGCGGTGTTCGTTAAGGGCGATGAAATAGCGCAGTTGGCGAAGATCCATATGCTTTCCCTGCATTTTAAAAATAGGTCGAAGGCATTTGCGACCAAGGGAGCTGAGGTTTTAAATGCAAGCTCTTATTCCGTCAACGATGCATTGGTTAATCTGATAGATCAAAATCGCATATTAATAGAGCGTCGCCGGAAAAGCGTTCCCACCATCAGCAGGCACATGAGGGTCACTACAATGAGCAACGCCGCATTAGCTGTTCAACCCATTGCCCAGGCACTGGACATTCACCCGGTCGCTGGCCGCATCGGTGCCGAGATCCGGGGCATCAGATTGTCCGGCGACTTGGATGCCGCCACCGTCGAAGCCATCCAGCAGGCGCTGGTGCAGTACAAGGTGATCTTCTTCCGCGACCAGACCCACCTCGACGACCAGAGCCAGGAAGCCTTCGCCCATCTGCTCGGCGAGCCGATTGCCCACCCGACGGTGCCGGTACGCGACGGTACGCGGTTCCTGATGGAGCTGGACGGTACGCGCGGCCAGCGCGCCAATTCCTGGCACACCGACGTGACCTTCGTCGACGCCTACCCAAAAGCCTCGGTGCTGCGTTCGGTGCTGGCGCCCAAGTCCGGTGGTGACACCGTGTGGGCCAACACCGCCAGTGCCTATAACGACCTCAGCACGGAGTTGCGCGCACTGGCCGATACCCTGTGGGCGGTGCACAGCAACGAATACGACTACGCCGCGATCAAGCCGGATGTGTCCGTAGAGCGGCTTGAGGAATACCGCAAGGTGTTCACGTCGACGGTGTACGAAACCGAACACCCGGTGGTGCGCGTGCACCCGGTCAGTGGCGAGAAAACCCTGTTGCTGGGGCATTTCGTCAAACGCCTCAAAGGGTATTCGCAGGCGGATTCGACCCAACTGTTCAACCTGTTGCAAAGCCACGTCACGCGCCTGGAAAACACCGTGCGCTGGCGCTGGAAGAGCGGTGACGTGGCGATCTGGGACAACCGCGCCACCCAGCATTACGCCGTGGACGACTACGGCACCCAGGAGCGTATCGTGCGCCGGGTCACCCTCAAGGGCGAGGTGCCGGTGGGCGTGCAAGGGCAGTCGAGCAAGACCATCAAGGGTTTCTAAGCCGGCGCAGACGCGAATGTGTGGGTCATGTGGCCCTCGCCACAGGAATCTCTCCCCATTGATTCGCGTCGTTTACCAGACGCCGATTTGCACCACTTTCTCCGCCTCCGGCTCACCATAACGAAACCGTTGGCCACGCAGGTCGATCTCTGTGTGGCTGATGGTGGTGCGCCGCTTCAGCCCGCGCAGCCACTCGAACAGATACCCCAGATGGCTTTCGCGGACCTCGGCATAGGCCGGGTCGCTGCCCAGGTCGTGGAGTTCCTGTGGGTCGTTTTCCAGGTCGAACAGCTGTGGACGAAAGCCGTCATAGGCCAGGTACTTCCAGCGTTCGCTGCGCACCATGGTCATGCGGCAGCGGTCGATGGGCCGTGCCAGGCGCTCGCGGGCCGGGGCCTGGAAGGCATAGTCGTATTCGGCGATGGCGTAGCGGCGCCAAGTGATGTCTTGAGCGTGCAGCAGCGGGATCAGCGAACGGCCTTCCAGGCGGTGGTCGGCAGCGGGTAGGCCCAAGGCGTCGAGGAACGTCGGCAGGGCGTCGATGGTTTCGACCAGGCGTGCGTCCACCGTGCCACGGCTGATATCGGCGGCGGCCCGCGGGTCACGCACGATCAGCGGCACGCCCACCGCAGGCTCCAGCAAAAATTCTTTCTCGCCCAGGAAGTGATCGCCGAGGAAGTCGCCATGGTCGCTGGTGAACACGATCAACGTGTCCTCCCAGCGGCCATTGCTTTGCAGAAAATCGAACAAGCGCCCGAGTTGATCGTCGATCTGTCTGATCAGCCCCATGTAGGTGGGAATCACCGTGAGCCGCACCTCGTCACGGGAAAAATTCAGGCTTTCCTGATGCTGACGGAACGCTTGATACACCGGGTGATCGCTGGTTTGCCCAGGCTGTATGGGCGTCTGGATATGCTCGGCACCGTACAACGCGTGATACGGCGCCGGGGCGATGTAGGGCCAGTGCGGCTTGATGTAGGACAGGTGCAGGCACCACGGTCGCTCGGCTTGCTCGTGGATAAAGTCGATGGCGCGGTCGGTGGTGTAGACGGTTTCCGAGTGCTGCTCGGCGACTCGCGCGGGTCGCCCGGCGTTGCGCATGTGCCAGCCGCTGAGCACCTCGCCGTTTTCACCTTCTGCCGCGTTCGCCCATTCGTGCCATGGGTTGGTGCCGTTGTAGCCCTGCTCGCGCAGGTAATGGGTATAGGGCGCGGACTCGCGTTTGTCTTCGAACAGCGGGCTGTCGGGGTAAATGCCATCGTGACGAAAGTAGGCGTCGAAACCGACTTCATTCAGCGGCTCGGCCTGCGCGCTGTCCGGGTCGATGTCCAGCCGCTGCAAGGCCTCCAGGTTGGGCGTGGCGTGGGTCTTGCCCACCAGCGCCGTGCGGATGCCATGGGGGCGCAGGTAGTCGCCGATGGTCAGTTCTTCCAGGGGCAACGGTACCGCGTTCCACGCCACCTGATGGCTGCTGACGTAGCGCCCGGTATAGGCCGACATGCGCGAGGGGCCGCAGATGGTGCCCTGGGTATAGGCGCGGCTGAAACGCACACCGGCGGCGGCCAGGCGGTCGATGTTCGGTGTATGCAGATGGGCGTGACCGTAGCACGACAGGTAATCGCGGCGCAGTTGGTCGCACATGATGTACAGCACGTTGCGGACGGTTTGGGGGGCAGGCATGAGGCTTCACCAAGTGGAGGACAGGTGAGTTTTTTCGCCGTTCGGAGGGTAGGCTGGCAAGTGCATTTGGGGACTGGGTTTGATGCAGTCAATGCATCGGTGTTGCTGCCAGCGCTTTCGCGAGCAAGCTCGCTCCCACAATTGTACGCATTCCAAATGTGGGAGCGAGCTTGCTCGCGAAAGCGCCACTTCAGACAGCGACGTTCTCCAGTGCGCACACCTCCTCATCCAGCTCATCGATCTGCTTGATTTGCTCGATCATCGCCTCCGCCAACGGCGACAAGCGATACCCCGCACGACTGACGATGCCATAGCGGGTGTAACGCTCCTCCAGGTCTTCGGCCAGGCCATCGATCGTCAGGCACACCAATTCGCCGCGAGCCATGTGCAGTACATCACTGTTGGCGCTGACGATGCCGATGGCGTCGGAACGCAGCACCACGCCCATCAGGCTGTAGCCGTTCTCGCATTCGACGTTGGGCAGGTAATCGGGCCGCCCACTGAGATCGACGATGACCTTGCGCAGGTTCGGCGGGCGGATGGTCACGGCCAGTGGGTAACTCATCAGTTGCACGGCCGTCACGCTGGGTTGCTGTGCCAGCGGGTGGCCGGCGCGGCAGCAGAAATACCATTTGCGCGGCCGCAGGCGGTAGGTGTGGTAGTCCGGGTGGGCTTCGAAGTGGCGGGTGTCGGCGACGAAGAATTCGAATTCTTCGCTGAGCAGGCGCTTGCCCAGGCTTTGCCAGTCATCCACCTGGAACTGCACGCGGGCCTTGGGGTAGCGCCCGATAAAACTGCCAATGGCCCGTGGTATCAACCCCGCCGCCGGCGCCGGACCGCAACCGAAGCGCAATTCGCCGGCTTCCAGACCATTGAATTGGCTGATCTCGTTGGCCAGTTGCTGCGCGCCACTGACCAGGCGCCGGGCATGTTCAAGCAATACCTGGCCTTGCTTGGTGGGCGCCAGGTCTTTGCGGCCGCGATCCACCAGTTGACATCCGGCGCTGTGTTCCAGGGCCTGGATACTGCGACTGAACGCCGACTGCGACAGGTTCACTGCCAATGCTGCCGCGACAAAACTGCGTTGTTCGGCAAGGGCGATGAAGTGGCGAAGTTGGCGCAGATCGATATGCATTTTTCACATCAAAAATATCGGGGAAATGCATTGGCTATGCATCAGGTCGACTCCTTATAAAGGCTATCTCTTATGCAGTAAATGTTCGTAAAAACATAAATAAATAACCTTATGGAATATCTGATGGTGGATATTTCCGGGTTCCGGAGCCGCTTATGAGTCTGTTGAAGCCCGCTGTACCTTGCTCTCCCTGGAAGCTCAAACGCCTGCCCCTGGCCATGTTGCTGGCCGGCAGTGCCAGTTGGACACCCAGCCATGCAGCCGAACCGGCACCCTCGGGTGAAAGCGCCAGCGGCCAACTGGAAACCGTCACGGTGACCGCCCGGCGGCGTACGGAAAGCGCCCAGGAGGTGCCCACGCCGATGAGCGTGATCGGCGGCCAGGCGCTGGAAAGCCAGCGGGTCTATCGGATTCAGGATTTGCAGCAACTGGTGCCCAGCGTCAACGTGGCCTACATGCATGCGCGCCAGTCCAGCGTGTCGATTCGCGGCCTGGGCAACAACCCGGCCAGCGACGGGCTGGAAGGCAGCGTGGGCTTGTATATCGACAACGTGTACCTCGGCCGGCCGGGTATGGCGGTGTTCGACCTGATGGACATCGAACAGCTCGAGGTGTTGCGTGGTCCCCAGGGCACGTTGTTCGGCAAGAACACCACGGCCGGGGTGATCAATATCAGCACCCGTGCGCCGAGTTTCACTCCGGAGCGCAGCATCGAAACGTCGCTGGGCGAGGACGGTTATTTCCAGACCAAGGGCACGATCTCCGGCTCGCTGACCGATGAACTGGCGGGGCGTTTCTCGGCCTATCGCACGCGCAGCGACGGCGACATCAAGAACGAATACGATGGCCATGACCTCAACGGTGGCTCGCGCCAGGGCTTTCGCGGGCAACTGCTGTACAAGCCCAGCGAAACGTTCAACCTGCGCTGGATCGGTGACTACAACGAAGAGGACTCCAGCGCCGGCACCCGTGTGTTGTACAGCACCGGGCCGACCATCAATGGCACCAACCTCTACCAGTCGCGGGCGGCCGCTGCGGGGGCCACCCTGGTCGACGGCACCCATCGCAAGGTCAACCTGGACAGCGACCAGCGCGTCACCGTGTTCCAGGGCGGCACCTCGCTGGAAGCCAACTGGACGTTGCCCAGCGATTTCACCCTGACCTCGGTCAGTTCCTATCGCTTCTGGAATTTCACCCCGCGCAACGATGATGGCCTTGACGTGCCGGCGTCCTATAACGGCGGCGTATCGGTGGAAGACAAACAGTGGTCCCAGGAATTTCGCCTGGCATCGCCCACGGGTGGCTTCTTCGACTACGTGCTGGGCGCCTATTATTTCGGCAACTCGCTGGACAACAAATCCTTCGTCTCTTACGGGCCCCAGGCGGATATCTGGAACGGCACGCCAGCAGGCGCGCTGGCCAACGTCAGTACCGTGGGCAACGGGCACATCCGCACCGACAGTTTCGCCCTGTTCGCCCAAGGCACCTGGCACCTTACCGAGCGCCTGGATTTCACCGCAGGCTTGCGCGGTACTTATGAAGAAAAAAGCGCCTGGGTGACGCGTAACAGCCCAGTGGGCGGTGCGGCCGTCACGGGCGCTGCCGCGACGGCTCGCCGTAACCGTACCGGCGCCTATGACTCCGGCGACCTCACGCAATACAGCGCCAGCCCTTCGGGCTTGCTCAACCTGAGCTACCGCTTGAACGACAACCTGCTGGGCTACGCGACCTTGTCCCACGGCGAGAAGTCCGGTGGGGTCAACCTCGTGGTCGGCTCCGCACCGACTGCCGGGGCGGACTCGCTGCTGGTCGGCACCGAGCGGGCCAACAACGCCGAGCTGGGTTTCAAAAGCACGTTGTGGGATCGGCGCCTGCAGCTCAATGCCAACCTGTTCTGGACCCAGGTCAACGGCTACCAGACCAACGCCTATGACCAGGACAATCGCGTGCAGTACCTGACCAACGCAGGTTCCGTGCGCTCGCGCGGCGTGGAAGTGGAAAGTACCTGGGTGCCGATCAAGGGCCTGACGCTGAACCTCAACGGCTCGTTCAACGATGTGCGTTACCTGAGCTACAAGGATGCGCCGTGCCCACCGGAAGTCAGTCTGCGCCCAGGAGCGCCGGCTTCCTGCGACCTGAGCGGGCACCCAGTGGTAGGGGCTTCGAAGTGGATCGCCAATGCCAACGGCGAGTACAAGTGGAATCTGGACAGTGGCTTCGAGCCCTACGTCACCGGCAGCTATGCCTTTCGCTCCAAGGCCGTGGGCACGGTGGAGGATTCCGACTACGGACAGATTCCTGCCTATGCGGTGGTCAACCTGTCCACCGGCTTGCGCGGCAATTATGAGCAGGGACAGTGGGACGTGTCGTTGTGGCTGAAAAACGCCTTCGACAAAACCTACTACACCACCCTGTGGACCGGCGGTAACGGCGGTTACGAAGGCCTGTTGGGGAGCCCGCGCACGCTAGGGGTGACCGGGCGCTACGACTTCTAGCCCATGGGATAGGTGGCCGGGTTCAACACCCGTGCCACCCGCAGCATGGTCAGCGCCGTCACTCGTGTGCGCAAACAACCTGTCGAGCCATGCCTTTAATGAATATTTTGCATGCCTGAAAAAGCATCGAAAAATTGTGTCTCGGCGCCAGGCCACGCGGGCCGCGGCTTTAGCGTGTGCGTGAGTTTCAATTATTCATTTTGGGTATATGTATAACTTTAAAGATTACTTTAAGAGATAAGCGGCTAGCCCCGATCATTTAGCCCTCGACGGCCTTCCACGCAGGCCTGTCGATTTCTGTTTCAAAAACCGTAGGGAGTGAATCAATGGGCAATGTCCAGGCCACCGCCAGTGCACACGAGGCGCAATGGCGCCAGGCACCGGGTGGTGAGTTGGTCGACCTTGGCCGGCCGCACCGTGCGCCGTTGGGGCAACTGCGCTTGCAGCGTCCCCCCAAGCGCTTTTCGAGTCGGCGCGAAGGGATTCTGCTGGGGTTGCTGGTAGTGGCCCTGCATGGTGCGGTGATTTATTGGGTGAGTCAGAAGCCCACCCCGGTACTGCCGATTGTGCCACCGGAAATCCCACCGATGACCATCGAATTTTCCCAGCCCGCGCCGCCGGTGGTCGAACCGCCGCCGCCCGTGCCGCCACCACCGCCGCCACCTGTGGTCGAGCCACCGCCGCCAGTCGTGGATGAGTTGGCCGCCAAGCCGGCGCCGAAAAAGATTCCGAAACCCAAGCCGGTACCCAAGCCTGTGCCTAAGCCGGTCGCCAAACCGGTGGAGCAACCGCCTGCGCCTCCCACGCCTGCGCCACCGGTTCCCGCGCCAGTCGCAGCCCCTGCACCGGCTCCGGTAACCCCCGCTTCGGCCAACGCCGCGTACCTGAAGAACCCGGCGCCCGAATACCCATCATTGGCCCAGCGCCGGGGTTGGGAAGGCACGGTGTTGTTGCGGGTGCAGGTACTGGCCAGCGGCAAACCGGGTGAGATCCAGATCCAGAAAAGCAGCGGTCGCCAGCAACTGGACGACGCCGCGCTGGCCGCCGTGAAGCGTTGGAGCTTTGTGCCGGCCAAGCAGGGCGATGTGGCCCAGAACGGCTGGGTCAGCGTACCCATCGATTTCAAGATTCACTAACTATTGCTGCGGTGTGTTGCACACGCCGCGATCTGTTCAGAGGGAAAACATCATGGCATTAGCATCTCCACTTGAATCCATCGAAAGCGCGGTGATCTGGCTGCTGGTGGCCTTTTCGGTCGCAACCTGGGGCCTGGCGTTGCTCAAAGGCGTGCAGTTCGGTCGCCTCAAGGCCCAGGATCGCAAGTTCCACAAACAGTTCTGGGCGGCGTCGAGCCTCGAGTCGGCCGCTGAACTGGCCGAAACCCAACCCGGCGCCGCTGCCCGTGTGGCCCAGGCCGGTTATGCCGCGATCCAGGTCGGTGATGCCCCCCACGCCGCCGACCTGAGCCAGGCCATCAACCACCAGGACCGCCTCGAACGCGCCCTGCGCCAACAGATCGTCCGGGAGCGCCGCTCCCTGGAAACCGGCCTGGCCGTGGTCGCCAGTATCGGCAGCACCTCGCCGTTCATAGGCCTGTTCGGCACCGTTTGGGGGATCATGGAAGCGCTCAAGGGCATCAGCGCTGCCGGTTCCGCCAGTCTGGAAACCGTAGCAGGGCCGATTGGTGCGGCGCTGGTCGCCACGGGCGTGGGTATCGCCGTCGCGGTTCCCGCGGTGTTGGTCTACAACTATTTCCTGCGTCGCCTGAAGCTCACGGCCGCCGACCTCGACGACTTTGCCCACGACTTCTACAGCCTCGCGCAGAAAAATTCATTCCGCGTGCTGCTGCACCCAACGCTGAACAAAGCCCGTGCCGGCAACCCGCAGAAAGTGAAGGAGGCATCCTGAGATGGCTTTCTCCACACAAGACAATGATGAGGTGCTGAGCGAGATCAACGTCACGCCACTGGTGGACGTGATGCTGGTGCTACTGGTGGTGTTTATCGTCACCGCGCCGCTGCTGACCAACGCCATTCCCATCAATTTGCCAAAGACCGAGTCAGTGGCACCTGTGGAACAGAAAGACCCGCTGGTGGTGAGCATCGATGACAAGGGCAAGGTGTTCATCAACAAGGACGAGATCCAGGCGGATCTGCTGGAGTCGAACCTGCAAGCCGCCAAGGCGAAAAACCCGGATGTACGCGTACAACTGCAGGCGGACAACGGGGTGAACTATGGCGAGGTTGCCCGGGCCATGGCGTCCATCGAGCGTGCGGGGATCAGCAAGTTGTCGGTGATAACGGCGAAATAGGATCGGGTGCTGGTCTTGGGTTTCTGGTGTACATCACTCGAACGACGGGCGACACAGAACGTTTGACCGAACGCCAAGTGGCTAACTAGAGTGGATAACCGTACGGCCGCCGACTGCCCTGGACATCCAAATGAGCGATTTATCCCTGCTGCTTGCCTTCATCGCTGCTGCGTCAGTGCTCACCGTGACCCCCGGCGTGGACACCGCCATGGTGCTTCGCGCTACAGCGACCGGCGGTCGACGTTCGGCGGCGATGGCTGCTATCGGTATCGTGCTCGGATGTCTGGTGTGGGGAGCCGCGGTGTCACTGGGGCTCGGTGCCCTGTTGCAAGCTTCGGAGTGGGCTTACCTCGCGCTGAAAATTGTCGGTGCCGCGTATCTCGTCTGGCTGGGTGTAAAACTGCTGTTGCGACCCAGGACGACGCTGCAAGGGCAGGGGAACGAGAACATGACGGCCTCTGCGCGTGGCGCCTTTGTTCGCGGTTTACTGACGAACCTGCTGAACCCCAAGATAGGTGTCTTCTACATCACGTTCCTCCCCCAGTTTGTTCCGAGTGGCGCGAGCGTGGCCAGCTACTCCTTCTTCCTTGCGGTGCTACACGTGCTGTTGACGCTGGCCTGGTTCGGCATTCTGGTAGCGGCGACGGTGCCACTGAGCAATTTCCTGAAGCGCCCGGCGGCCCTGAAGGCGCTCGACCGGCTCACGGGCGGTGTTTTTGTCGCGTTTGGGCTCAAGTTGGCTGTTTCCAATCCGGCTTGAGCCCAATGCCGCACTGCATGTCGATGGACGCTTGAATGTCATCGACGGCTTGGGCGCGGGAAGAGACCCGCCATGGTGGAAGAGCCCCTTCGAAAAGTGAAAAGGCTCGATGCAGGAAACCGTTGAAGCGAGCGGCATCACGCCGCAGCCCTGCCTGTTGACCGCCAATCAGGCACAGATGGGCCACTTGACCAATCACTTCCGCTTCGCCTGGCATAGGGATCCAGCGGCGGCACGTCCGTATCGCGAAGTCCAGTCGTCTTGTGTCAACACGCTGCTGAAACTCGCTTACCAACGGATCGTGCAGCGACCAGGCCCGGATGGAAACCTCCCGCCCAGGTTGTTTCTCCGCGGCAATGCTCAAATAGCGTTTCAAGATTTCGCCCGCGCTGCGACCCTGGGCGGCATAAGCGAGCATGCGTTCCGTGTAGTCTTCTTCCCAAGCGGCCAGCAAGGTGCGAACAAAATCTTCGCGATTGCGGAAATGGTGATAGAACGATCCGCGGGTCACACCCAATCGGCGCGATAGACTCTCGGCCGAAACGCCAACATGCCCTATTTGGTCGAGGGCCTCAAAACCCGCCGCGAGCCAATGGTGACGAGTTAGTTTTTTCACCGGTTATTTCGCTCCAGAGTGAGTGCCATACAGACTGTGTATGGTGCGCAACCGATTGATACGCTGCGAACACCCGCAAAGATGGCCGTTGCGTTTTGCACGCCAGCACTTTTCATGGAGCTCGCCTTGAAGAAAATCGTTCTGGTTGCTTTCGACCAATTCACGGATATCGACCTGTTCCTGATGTGGGACATTCTAGGCCGCAACACTGAGGACTGGCACGTCCGAATATTGGCTTCCAGTGCTGTCGTGCATTCGGCGCACGGTCTGCCTGTTTCGGTGCACGGTCCGCTTTCCGAGGCCAATAGTGCCGACGCGGTATTGTTCGTCAGTGGCAAGGAAGGGGTACCCGCTGCACTTGCCGATCCAGATTTCCTGCCGTCGTTTGAACTTGACGCCAGGCGCCAGCGAATCGGCTCCCTATGCGCCGGTGCTTTCATTCTCGAACGGCTTGGGTTGCTCAATGGCCAGGCAACTACACACCCGGATGCACGAGCGGGCTTGCAAGCGCTGGGACTCGAGCCCGTGGACCTGCCTCTTGTATGCCAGGGAAACGTTGCAACCGCGGGCGGATGCCTTTCGGCACTCTATCTGGTGGGATGGTTGGTTGAATCTTGGTTCGATGTCGACAAGCGCCGTGCGACATTGTGCCCCGTTCTGCCCGCTGGGCAGCAAGCGCTCTATGATGCCTTGATCGAGCTCAGTATCCGGCAAGGAAAAGTGGGCGCCTCAACAACATCCAGCCATTTCTGAACCTGACACACACCCACCGGGCGACAAGGAGCGTTTTACGACAAACCATCGCAACCAGAAACGCGACATGGCATGTCGTCCAATCAGTCGTTAGACCCAGGAGAGATCCCCGATGCCCCGAGAATTTGAGCTCATTGTGTCAGTACCGGTCCCCTTGAGGTCCGGCGTCACCCACCTTTACACGTCGATGGACCTGGCGGACGCTTTTGCGATTCGGCTCCCGGCGGGCACATCCCGCGATCCGGACTTGCTGGCTCGCTTCATTCTTTCTCACCAGCCATCCTGGATCGGATGGCTCATGAGCGTCCGAGACGCTATCGTTGCCTGTTTTGGTCTCAAGACAGCCAGACACCTGGCATCACTTGCTCATCGGATTGGACCCTTCAAGGTCTACAGCACCAACCAGACTGAAATCGTGTTGGGAGAGGACGACAAGCACCTCGACTTCCGGCTATCGATCCTATGTGCCGGAGAGACAGGGCCAGAAGGCAGTCGCCAACTGGTTTTTTCAACCGTGGTCCAGTGCCACAACCGACTAGGCCGGGCCTACATCTTCGTTATTGCCCCATTTCACCGCTTGGTTGTCAGGGCCAGCCTGCTGCGTGCAGCGCGCGTCGGTTGGCCTCTGGCGACCTGCCCCTGAGGCGGATCAACGCCTATTCTTTGGGAAGCTATCCGAAATCAAGCTGGATGCCGCGCTCGCCCATCCAGGTGTTGTAGCCGGTGTGACCTTGTGGGGCGCTCGGTTGGCTGAAATCCTCCACGGCCACGAGCGAAGCGGGCACGTTGCGACTATGCTCATTGCCACTGCAGGCAATGTATGGGTTTCAGTGATCGGCCGCCAAGGGAAGGAGTCTGTATGTGTCTGGTTCTACATGTCCGGTTCTATCGTTGGAATGACCGAATGAGCAATCTGGTAACAGATGTCCATCGGCGCATTTTGATCCCTGGGCGACCTATCGTCAGTTCGTGAGCACCCATTCACAGGGACGACGATCTCCAATCGGCAGTCCGATTTCTCCAAACCAGATCAAGCAGTCGATCCAGGCTGTCGACAGGTGCAAGTGGATGACTTTTGGTAAATCCCAAGGACGATGGAGAACAATATGAACACCAAACCGATCCACAAAATCTTGTGGCACTTCGCTGGCTGCGTGACCGGACTGGCGATGGTTGCTGCCAATCCAGCCCACGCTGCCGACAGCGGCATCGCCCGCGCCCCTACCGCAAGCCATAGCATTGCTTTCAGCAACTCCTACGCAGGCAGCGATTTCCGCAAGGTGATGGTGCGCAACTGGCAGGAGATTGCGGCCCAGGCGCAGAAGGATGGCTTGATCCGCGAGGCTCCGGTGGTCAGCGCGAACAACTCGGCGTCGGAACAAGCGGCCCATATCCAGGACCTGGTCGTCAAGGGCGTGAACGCCATCGTCATCCTGGCCGCGTCCGACACGGCCCTCAACGGGGTGATCCGCGACGCCTGCGACGCTGGCATCGTGGTGGTGGTCATGGCCAGCCTCGTCACCGAAAGCTGCGCCTATACCGTGGATTACAACTGGTCCGCCATGGGCCGCGTGGAAATGGATTATATCGCCGAGCGCCTCAAGGGGAGCGGAACGCTGCTGGAGATCCGCGGCATTGCTGGCGATGCCACCGATAAAAACATCAGCGACGGCATTCGCAAGGCCGCCAGCGACTATCCGGGCCTGAAGTTCGCCAAGACCGTCTACGGCAACTGGACCGCTTCCGTCGCACGCAAGGAGGTGGCGCTGGCGTTGCCGTCGCTGCCCAACATCGATGCCGTCGCGACTCAAGGGGGCGACGGTTATGGCGCGGCCATGGCGTTCAAGGCGGCAGGACGCCCTTTGCCGATCATCGTGATGGGAAATCGCCAGGACGAACTGGCCCTGTGGAAACAGGAGCGCGATGCCAATGGCTACGAGACCGTCTCGGTCTCCGCCTCCCCAAGCGTCTCCCAGGTGGGGTTCTGGGTGGCTCAGCAGATTCTGGCGGGCAAGCAGGTGCCGAAGTTCGTCGAAGTGCCGCTGGTGCGTATCGATGGAAAAGACCTGGACGCCTGGCTCGCTACTATGCCGGTGGGCGGCGCCGCCAATCCTTCTTATGACCAGGCCTCCGTGGTGGCGATGATCGACGCGGCCATCAACCATACGGCGCCGCCGACGCCTTTGCCGGAGGTGACGAAACCGTAGTGGCGGACGGGGGGCGCGGCGCCATGTCGACATTCAGACCCGCCACGGACAGGCCCATTGCCGTCAGGATTGGCCTGGCGGTCGCCGCGCTGGTGTTCCTGATGCTGGCGGTGTCGCTGGTGAACCTCTACGGCCTGCGCGGCATGGTACGTGCGGTGGATTCCGCCAGCCATTCCGCGGAAATTCTCGCCTCGGTCAACGGTGCCACCGGGCGGGTGGAGAACTTCATCGCCACCCGCGACCAGGAAAGCCTGTCCCAGGCCGAAGGCATGGTGGCGACGGCGATCGCCGGCCTCTCGGCCATTGCGGTGGCAGAGGCGCAATCGCTCAAGGGCAGTCTGGAAAGGCTCGCGACGGCGATCGCCGCCTTGCGGGCCGCGAGCCTGGCCATGGATGGCGAAACGGAGAACATGACCGCCCACTACAGCCGGATGCGAGAGGCGACGATCCTCGTCGAACAGGGCATCGCCGATGGGTTGAAGGGGCTTGAGTCCCGCACCGCTGAGCACGAGGCGCGGGTGAGCGACATCGAAAGCGCCCATCGCATCCTGGATATCCTGCGCAACGGCGAACGGATCATCACCGCCAATGTGGCCAGGATGCTGGTGACCGGTGACGGGGCGGCCGCCACTGCTGCGCGCAACGCCAGCGCGGCACTCCGGCCCGTGGTCGAACAATTGCGCGAGTTGATGGGGACACCGCAGCAGAGAGAGGCCCTGGACCAGTTGGCCGCCGCGCTCGACGCGGCCAGCGTGGCGCTCGGGAATCTTGGCGAGGCGCCCAAGCTCCGGGGAGGCGAGGCCTTGCGGTATCTCGCCGCCATCGGGGAGACGGCCGAGCGCCTCGAGACAATGTTGGAGGAAGTGGAAGGGCACGTTGTCCATGACGCCAGCGACATTCAGGCAGCAACCGGTTTGCTGCAAAATGCCGCCGCATTGTCCAAGCGTTTCGCCGAGCGTGTTGCCACCCTGGAGGCGCAGACCTTGTCGTTTCGCCTGTCACCGTCGGCCGAGGTCGCCGACGCTGTCGACCACATCCTGGACGAGCTCTCCCGGCTCTCTCGGGTTCTCCCGGCATCCGTAGGACTGCAGGCCAAGGCAACGCCCCTGACGGTCAGCGATCAGATCGCCGGCTACCGGGCGGCATTCGCCAGGTTCCATCAGGCGAGCAACGCCTTGAGCGACGCGCGCGACCAGGTTCGCAACGAGGCACGGAGCGCCGGCCTGCTGGTGGCGCGTTTCGCCGGTCAAGCGCGCTCCGACGCCTTGGTCCACAACGATCGCGGCATGCTTGCGACGATCGTCGCAGGGACCGTCGCCATCCTGTTGGCCGGCGCCATCGCCTGGAGCACGTCGCGATTTGTCGCTCAACCCATCGTGGCCCTGGCCTCGGTCATGCGCCGGCTTGCGGCTGGCGACCTGAACGCCGAGATCGCCAGCGCCGGACGCGGCGACGAGATTGGAATCATGACCCGCGCCGTACGGGTGTTCCAGGAAAATGCCCTGCGCATCCGGGTGTTGGAGGCCGAAGCCGAGGCCGAGCGACAGCAAGTCCAGGCCTCTTTGGAAAGAATGGTCGCCGAACGGACCGACACGCTGCACCACCAGACCGAGGTGCTGGAGGCACAGGCCATCGAACTCATTCAGGCGCGCAACCAGGCCGAGGCGGCTAACCAGGCAAAGAGCGATTTCGTGGCCACGGTCAGCCACGAACTGCGCACCCCCCTGACCCTCATTCTCGCCCCGCTGGAACAGCTCTCGGCGGCGACCACCCCGCCAACGGACTGGCATGTGCAAATCGACCGCGCCCAACGCAACGCGTTGCGCCTGATGAACCGGGTGAACGACATCCTCGATTTCTCCAAGGCTGAAGCAGGCAAGTTCGAGTTGTGCCCAACGCCCATTGACTTGAACAAGGTGGTGGGCGTGCTGGCCGAAGACGCCGCCATGGTTGCCGAGGGCAAGGGCTGCACCTTGACTTGCAGCATCGATCCCACGCTCGGCACGGTGTTCCTAGATCCCCAACACTTCGAGAAGATTCTTCTCAACCTGGTGAGCAATGCCATCAAGTTCACACCGGCCGGCGGCACGGTGCACCTGGCTGTCACGCCGCTCGATGGCGAGCGATTTGAACTCGCGGTGCAGGACTCGGGGATTGGCATTGCGCCTGACAAACTGCCGCTGCTGTTCCAGCGTTTTTCCCAGATCGACAATTCCGCCACGCGGCACTACAGCGGCACAGGCATCGGTCTCGCCCTGGTCAAGGATCTGGTCGAATTGATGGGGGGGGAAGTCGGTGTCAACAGCGAGCCCGGACGGGGTTCGTGCTTCTTTGTTCGACTTCCGCTGGGGACCGAGCCCAACACCGTACCGACGGAAGCCAGCACGATGCACGAGCGATCGTCATCGAGCACGACAAGCACTACCGAGCAGCGTCATCTGCGTTTCGATGACGGTCGCCTTGGCAGTCGCGACGACCGGGCTTCGATCCAAGGCGCAGACGATGAGCAGCCTCCGGAACATGCCTCGCGATCCAGAGTGCTGGTGGTCGACGACAGCCCGGAGATGCTGGCCTATCTCCGCGAGCTTTTGCGAGACGATTACCTCGTCACCACCGCAACCGATGGCGAGCAGGCCTGGGCGCTGCTGCAGCTTCGACCCTTCGATGTCGTGGTTTCGGATGTGATGATGCCGCAGCTCGACGGTTTCGGCTTGACAGCCAGGATCAAAGCCAGCGCCGGTTTTGCTCATTTACCCGTGATCTTGGTGACCGCCCGTGGCGGTAGCGAGGCCTGCGTCTCCGGGCTGGAGAGTGGTGCCGATGACTATATCGCCAAACCCTTTTCGCCGCTGGAGCTCAAGGCTCGCGTACGCGCGGCGCTGCGCATGGGCCAGGTGCAAACCGAACTGCACGCAAAATCCCGTCAGGCGGGCATGGCCGAAATCGCGACGACGGTGCTGCACAACGTCGGCAACGTCCTCAACAGCGTGAACGTGTCGGCAGAGCTGGTCAGCAGCCAGATGCGCACCTCCAAGGCCCAGGGGCTGGGCAAGGTGGCTCAACTGATGAACGAACACGTCCATGACCTGAGCGATTTTCTCACCAAAGACCACAAGGGAAAGATGCTGCCCGACTACCTGCTCAAGTTGGCGGAGGTCGTGGCGGTAGAGCAACAGAGCATCATCGAAGAACTCGGGCAACTCACCAAGGGCATTGACCACATCAAGACCATTGTCGCCGCCCAGCAGTCCTATGCTGTTGCCGTCAGTATTGTCGAGACCGTGCCGGTCGTGGAGTTGATCGACGATGCCTTGCGCATGAGTGCTGGATTGCTGGCGCGCCAGGAGGTGGCGATGGTCAAGGACATTGCCGACTTGCCCCTGCTGCCGTTGGACCGGCACCGGGTTCTGCTGATACTGGTGAACCTGATCGGCAATGCCAAGCAGGCGTTGGACGGCGTGATCGATCGCAGCCCATGCGTCACGTTCAGCGCGTTCCTCGTTGACGGGGCCGTATTGCGCATCACGGTGGCCGACAACGGCAATGGGATTGCGCCTGAGCACCTGAAACGTATTTTTTCCCACGGTTTCACGACGCGCAAAGACGGTCACGGTTTTGGCCTGCACAGCTGCGCGCTGGCCGCGCAGGAAATGGGTGGCAGCTTGACCGTGCACAGCGACGGGGTTGGGCAGGGCGCAACCTTTACCCTTGATATTCCCCTTGATGCTTCGCTGAGCAAGCGATGAATACCGAACCGATGCCTGCCCGGTCTGGTTGGAGCCTCAAAGGGGAATGTGGGTGGTCGACAAGACCTGGCGCAACCCCATGAATGAGCGAATCTGGCGAACGCCGGGCAGGTAAAGCAGTTGCTCCGCGTGGAGCCGGTTGAAGCTGTTGCTGTCCTTGGTTCGTATCAACATGAAGTAGTCGAATTCTCCCGTCACCACATGGCATTCCATGCAGCCGGACACTTTTTGTGCGGCCGCCTCGAATGCGGCGAAGGATTCCGGTGTGGAACGGTCCAGCACCACGCCGATCAAGACCACCATCCCCGCATCCAGCGCTTCATTGTCCAGCAGTGCGACGATGTCCTTGATCAGGCCGACCTGCTTGAGTCGTTCGACACGCCTGAGGCAAGCCGGGGCACTCAGTTTCACCTTCTCTGCAAGCGCCACGTTGGAGATCGAGGCATCTCGTTGCAGGACCTTGAGAATCGCGCGGTCGGTTCGATCCAGTGGATGCGGCACCGGGGCCGAAGCAGTCGGCTTCTTGTGAGTATTTGTTGCTTTCATATTGAATTCCGAGCATTAAAAATAGGTTTTATGTGCTTTAGTAGAAATTATGTTTTTATAAATGGCAGAAACTTGCAACACATATTTTTCGAATTCTTCTTAATATTGAACTCATCGAAGCCCCTCCTGAAAGAGCCTGGAATGTGGCCTTTTCACTTTCGGTCTGGCGCTTGGATATCCAATATCGAGGAGCAGAGTCATGAACCTGAATCGTTTCAAACGTTATCCATTGACCTTCGGTCCTTCTCCCATCACGCCCTTGAAGCGTCTCAGTGAACATCTGGGTGGCAAGGTCGAGCTGTATGCCAAGCGTGAAGACTGCAACAGTGGCCTGGCCTTCGGCGGGAACAAGACACGCAAGCTCGAATACCTGATTCCCGAAGCGATCGAGCAAGGCTGCGATACCCTGGTCTCTATCGGTGGCATCCAGTCGAACCAGACCCGCCAGGTCGCTGCGGTCGCTGCCCACTTGGGCATGAAGTGCGTGCTGGTGCAGGAAAACTGGGTGAACTATTCCGACGCGGTGTATGACCGGGTGGGCAACATCGAGATGTCGCGCATCATGGGGGCGGACGTGCGGCTTGATGCGGCAGGTTTCGATATTGGTATCCGGCCAAGTTGGGAAAAGGCCATGAGCGATGTCGTGGAGCAGGGTGGCAAGCCGTTCCCGATCCCGGCGGGTTGTTCCGAGCATCCCTATGGCGGCCTCGGGTTCGTCGGCTTTGCCGAGGAAGTGCGGGAGCAGGAAAAACAGCTGGGTTTCAAGTTCGACTACATCGTGGTCTGTTCCGTGACCGGCAGTACCCAGGCCGGCATGGTCGTCGGTTTCGCCGCGGACGGCCGTTCGAAGAACGTGATCGGTATCGATGCCTCGGCCAAGCCAGAGAAAACCAAGGCACAGATCCTGCGTATCGCCCGGCATACCGCGGAACTGGTGGAGTTGGGCCGCGAAATCACCGAAGAGGACGTGGTGCTCGATACGCGGTTCGCCTATCCGGAATACGGTTTGCCTAACGACGGTACGCTAGAAGCCATTCGCCTGTGCGGCAGCCTGGAAGGTGTGCTGACCGATCCGGTGTACGAAGGAAAATCCATGCACGGGATGATTGAAATGGTCCGCCGTGGCGAGTTCCCCGAAGGCTCGAAAGTGCTTTACGCGCACTTGGGCGGGGCGCCGGCACTGAATGCCTACAGCTTCCTGTTCCGCAACGGCTGACTCACGCCAATGAGCTGTAGGCGAGCGCTTGCTCACGAAGCGGTGGGGCAGTTGGCATTCATGTTGAATGTCACGGCCTCATCGTCGGATCGCCGCTCGGAGCGAGCCGCTGCAACCCAACCGCCGGGAGTACCGCCATGCATGCGATATCGCAATCCGCAGTCTGGATCAAGGAACCTTCGGCGGATGCCGGGGTGGTCATCGTGACCAGCGCCGCGCTGCCCAAGTACATGATCGACAAGCTGCACGTGACGATAGATGACTGGGACCAGGTGGCTTATCTGGCCGTCAAGCAATCCGAGGCGTTGCTGGTCGACTGGTTGCGGGTCGGGTCCAGCCCGGAGCCGTCCGCCGGGCGCGACGCGTGTTATGCCAGCCAGCTGTTGCGCACCGTCCCCCACGGCAGCTTTTTACTGGAAGTCGGCACGGTGCCTGGCCTGACCTGGCTGGGATCCGTCTGCGGCCACCCGCTGCGCGTCGTCGAACTGGGAACGATAGCCTCATCCACTGCGGCGATGGATCGACAGGTGGAAGAGGTGCTATCGGCGACCCGGAGTCTGGCTAAAAGCGTGCTGCAGGCGCGCGGCGTCATTTAACCCAGTCCTCGTCAATTCGCCCGTAGAAACCAGAAAGGCAACGCTTATGAGCCGAACCGCCGAGGGGCGTACCCACGCAATGAGGTGGATGCGCGAGCCTTCCAGTTGTACGCGTATCGTGGTCATCGTGAGCGGACTCGATAGCGATCATATCGATTTGATCCATCAGGGGTTCAGCTGTTTCGACAATGTCGCGCTGATCCATGTCGATACGATGAGCACCGCGACGGGCAAGCTCGTTGGCGTGCAAATGGCCAACAGTGACTACAGTTTTGTGGTGCTCGGTGAACTGGATGAGCGCTTCTTGCACGACCTTTCCATTGACCAACCCTGCCTCTACCCGGTCGCACCGGACGAAGCGGCCGAACGCTCCGTCATTGCCGCGGTGGAGCAGGTAAAACGCCTCGCCCGAGGCAGCCACTCGCGCCACCTTGAAGTGATACCCGACATCTGCAGGAGTTGCCTATGAACCTGTCCGATCTCCACGCCCAATGGCCGGGCCCGGCTGCCGAGGACGAAGAAATGGCCGAGTGGCGTGAGGCTTTGCTCTCTGTCGCGGCCCATGGCGGCACGGGCCGGGCAAGACAGATCCTCGACATGCTGCTGGCTGTGGCAAGCACTTCGGATATCGGCTGGCGGCCGCGCCATGGCACCCCTTACATCAATACCATCAGCGTTGAGCGGCAACCGGTGTTTCCCGGGGACCTGGCCATCGAAGAGCGTCTGGCATCGATCATGCGCTGGAATGCCCTGGCGATGGTCGCCCGGGCCAATCACGCCTATGGGGAGTTGGGCGGACACATCGCCAGTTACGCCAGCGCGGCGGATCTGTTTGAAGTGGGCTTCAATCACTTCTTCAAGGCGCGCACCCCAACCGGCGGCGGCGATCTGGTGTTCTACCAACCCCACTCGGCGCCAGGCGTCTATGCCCGGGCGTTCCTCGAGGGACGCCTGGAGGAAAAGGATCTGCAGCACTATCGGCAGGAGATCGGCGCGCGCGCCAATGGCGCCCGGGGGTTGTCGAGTTATCCGCATCCCTGGTTGATGCCGGACTTCTGGCAGTTCCCGACGGGCTCCATGGGGATCGGTCCGATCAGCTCGATCTACCAGGCGCGTTTCATGCGTTACCTGGAACACCGCGGCCTGCAAAAGACCTCGGGGCGGACCGTCTGGGGCGTGTTTGGCGACGGTGAAATGGATGAGCCGGAAAGCATGTCGGCGTTGACCCTGGCGGCGCGCGAAGGGCTGGATAACCTGGTCTGGGTGGTCAACTGCAACCTCCAGCGCCTGGACGGCCCGGTGCGTGGCAACGGTCGCATCATCGACGAGCTCGAGGCGTTGTTCGGCGGCGCGGGCTGGAACGTGATCAAACTGGTATGGGGTTCCGACTGGGACAGATTGTTTGCCCAGGATAAAGACGGCGCGTTGGTCAGGGCATTGTCGACCACGGTCGATGGCCAGTTCCAGACGTTCGCGGCCAAGGATGGGCGCTTCAACCGTGAGCATTTCTTCGGCCAGGACGAAGCCCTGGCGCATTTGGCCCAAGGCCTGACGGACGAGCAGATCGACCGCCTCAAGCGCGGTGGTCATGACCTGGTGAAGATCTTTGCCGCGTATCAAAGTGCGATGCTCGAGGGCAAGAGACCTACGGTCATCCTGGCCCAGACCAAGAAGGGCTTCGGCATGGGCGACGCCGGGCAAGGCAAGATGACCGTGCACCAGCAGAAGAAACTCGACAGTGAGGCGTTGATCGCGTTTCGCAACCGTTTCAACCTGCCGTTGACCGATGAGCAGGCCATCTCCCTGAGCTTCTTCAAGCCGAGTGACGACAGCGCGGAAATGCGCTACCTGCATGCACGCCGCCAGGCGTTGGGCGGCTACATGCCGGCGCGACCTTCGGCCAGCGAGTCATTGCCCGTACCTGATGTAAATAGCTATGCCGGGTTTGCCATCGCCGCCCAAGGCAAGGAAATGTCCACCACCATGGCCTTCGTGCGGATGCTCAGCGGTTTGCTCCGGGACAAGCAACTGGGCCCGCGCATCGTGCCGATCGTGGCGGATGAAGCGCGCACGTTCGGCATGGCCAGCCTGTTCAAGCAGATCGGCATCTACTCCAGCGTGGGGCAGCGTTACGAGCCGGAGGACATTGGTTCGATCCTCAGTTATCGGGAAGCCCTGGACGGGCAGATTCTCGAAGAGGGCATCAGCGAGGCGGGGGCGATCAGTTCCTGGGTTGCTGCCGCGACCAGCTATTCGGTGCATGGTTTGCCGATGCTGCCGTTCTACATCTATTACTCGATGTTCGGCTTCCAGCGCATCGGCGACTTGATCTGGGCGGCGGCGGATCAGCGGGCCCGCGGTTTTCTGCTCGGTGCCACCGCAGGCCGCACGACATTGGGTGGCGAAGGTCTGCAGCATCAGGACGGCAACAGTCATCTGATGGCGGCGATGGTCCCCAATTGTCGGGCTTACGATCCGGCATTCGCCGGCGAGTTCGCGGTGATCCTGGATCACGGCATGCGCCAGATGCTGGAGCGCCAGGTCGACGAGTTTTACTACGTCACCTTGATGAACGAGAACTACCCGCAGCCCAACCTTCCTGAAGGTGTCGAACAGGCCATTATCCAGGGCATGTATCTGTTCGCCCGGCATGAAGTCGAGGATGCCCGTGGACGTGTTCAGTTGTTGGGTTCCGGCGCCATCCTGCGCGAAGTGATAGCCGCCGCCGAATTGCTGGCGAGCGATTGGGGGATCGACAGTCAGGTCTGGAGCGTTACCAGCTTCACCGAATTGGCACGTGATGCTCGTGAAGTGGAGCGCTGGAATCGGCTGCATCCCGGACAACCTGCCAAGCGCAGTCATGTTCAAGAATGCCTCCACGACTCGGCGTCCATCATTGCCTGTACCGATTACGTACGCGCCTTGCCCCAGTTGATTGCCAGCTATCTTGATGGCCATTACACGGTGCTCGGCACCGACGGGTTTGGCCGCAGCGATACCCGCAGCCAACTGCGCAGGTTCTTCGAGGTGGACCGCCACCAGATCGTCCTGAGTGCGCTGACCTCCCTGGTGCATGAGGGGCGTCTGGACGCCAGTGTCTGTGCCGAGGCCATTGCGCGCTACGCCATTGACGTTGACGTCGTGGCCCCTTGGGACGCTTGAGGCCGGCTTCAACCTGTGGGAGCGCGCCTGCTCGCGATAGCGGTGGTTCAGTCGCAGGGATGTTGGGCTTGCTGGCCTCATCGCGAGC
>NZ_FNOA01000007.1:0-119468 GCF_900106885.1 Pseudomonas sp. NFACC14 | reverse complement strand
ATCGCGAGCGAGCTCGCTCCCACAGGTTTTTGTGTCGTGTGCAGATGCTGTGAACACCCGCGAATTCATGTGGGAGCGAGCTTGCTCGCGATAGCAGTGGTCCGGCTACATAGCGGCTGGATGTGTGTCCTGCTCTAGTTCTTGCTTTGTACTTCGATCTCGACGCCCCGTTATCTCAACTGCTCTCACCAACAGCCAGGATGGTCGCCACCAACGCCTGGGCACGAGGCACCAGCGTGTCCAGTTCCAGGTATTCGCGATCGGTATGGACCTTACCACCCACCGGCCCGAGGCCACACAGGGTTGGAATGCCCAGGCTGGCGGTGAACCCGGAGTCGGCGCAACCGCCGGTGAACTCGCCTTCGACGCTGAAACCCAGTGCCAGGGCTTTTTGTTGGTAGATGTGCAGCAATCGTTCGCTGTGACGGGCCTCCATGGGTAGAAAGGTGGTCGCTTCCTTGAGGATGGCATGGGTGCCGATCAGTTCTTCTTCGGCGACGATGGCCAGGATTGCGGTAAGGATTTGATCCCAGTGCTTGAGTTCGATGAAGCGCACATCCAGCCGGGCCGAGGCGCTCGGTGCGACGGTGTTGCTGGAGGTGCCCCCGGATATCAGGCCCACATTAGTCGTGATACCTGCCGCGTAATCGGTCAGGGCATGGAGCTTGACGATTTTGCGTGCCAGGGCCTCGATGGCGCTGGCGCCGTCGGCATGGTTGACCCCGGCATGCGCCGCGCGACCGAAGACTTCGATGATCAGCGTGGCGCCGCCTTTGCGTGCGCTGACCACGTTGCCACTGGCCCGGCCGGGTTCGGTATTGAGCACGGCGCGGGCGGCACGGGCTGCCTGTTCGATATGGATCCTGGCGCTGCCGGAGCCGATTTCTTCGTCACCGGTGTACAGGACCTGCACCGGATAGGGCAACTGGCCGGCGCGCTTGAGTGCCATGAGGGCGAAGCAATTGAGCACCAGGCCGCCTTTCATGTCGGCGACGCCGGGGCCAAAGGCGAGGTCGCCATCGCGGCTGTAGCCGCGCGTCGTGGTGGTGCCTTTGGGGAACACCGTGTCGCGATGGCCCAGCAGCAACACCGGCTTTCCAGGTTCGCCTGGCACTTCGGCGAGCATCACGTCGCCAAAACCATCGACCGGCATGCGCTTGAGCAGGATGCCGTCGGCTTCCAGTTCTGCCGCGAGCAGCGCCCCCACCGCGTCGACGCCGGCTTTGTCATAGCTGTTGGAGTCGGTGTCGACGATACGCTGCAGCAGCGCTTCCATGGCTGGGCGCTGGTCGGCAAGCCAGTCCAGCGCCTGTTGTGGTGTGGCATTCATTGCGCCTGCTCCCGCAACTGATGTTCCTGGGTCAGGCGTGCCGCGTCGTTGCCCAGGTCCCAGAACAACCCGGCCATGATTTGCAGGCTTTCCTTGACCACCGGTGCCAGCAAGTGCTCGTTCGGCGCATGTTGCGAGCAGGCCGGGTACGAGTGCGGCACCCACAAGGTTGGCAGGCCGAGCACGTCCGCGAACACATCGTTGGGCAGCGAGCCACCAAGGTTTGGCAGCAGCGCGGGTTTTTTGCCGGTGGTCTGTGCCAAGGAGCCGAGTGCCCAACTGACCCACGGGCTTTGCGGGTCCAGCCGAGTGGCATGCATCACCTCGACGTGGCTTTGCCTGACCTCGACATTGCTGAAACCATGAGCATCCAGGTGGGCACGCACAGCCGGGATAAAGGTCGTGTAGTCGCTGTTCACCACGAAACGGATATGGCAGTGGGCATTGGCCTTGCCGGGGATCGCATGCACGGGGGCGTCCGGGTTGCCGGTCTTGAAGGCGATGACGTCGAGGGTGTTCCAGCCGAACACCTTTTCGCTCAGGGAGAGCTCGGGGTTACCCCAGTTGGCATCGATTTCCGGATCGCCCGGTCCGCCACCCACCTCAATATCGGCCAGTGCCTGGCGAACCGGTTCAGGCAGTGTCTCGGGCATCAGGCCCGCGACTTTCACCCGACCGTGCTCATCGACCATGCTCGCGATGGCATTGGCCAGAATGATCCCGGGGTTGGCCAGCAACCCGCCCCAGTTACCAGAGTGATGGGCGCCTTCACGCAGATTGACCACCAGCTCGAAGTTGAACACCCCCCGTGAGCCGAGAAAAATCGTCGGTCGTGATGCCGCCAGACGCGGGCCGTCCGAGGCGATGAACACATCCGCCGCGAGCTCGTCGCTGTGGGCGGCACAGAACGCGTTCAAGCCCGGCGAGCCTTCTTCTTCGCCCATTTCCAGCAGCAGCTTGACGTTGAACCCCAGCTTGCCGTCGCGAGCCTTGAGGGTTTGCTCCAGCGCGGTCAGGTTGATCAGGTGCTGGCCTTTGTTATCCGCCGTGCCGCGGCCGTACCAGCGATCGCCCTCGGCAATGACTTGCCACGGCGACAGGCCTTCACGCCATTGGGCTTCATAGCCGCGCACCACATCACCGTGGCCGTAGCTGAGCACGGTCGGCAGTTCTGGATGCTCGATGCGTGTGGCGATCATGAAAGGACCGCGCTCTGCCACCGGGTTGTCATAGATCTTGACGCTGAAGCCCATCGCCTCGACATGGGGGGTGATGAAGTCATGGAGGTAGCGATACAACTCGGGCCGGCTGTCCGTTGCCTGGCTTTCGGTGTGCAAGGCGACGCTACGTTCGAGCAAACTGAAAAATGCGCCGTTATCAAATTGCTCGGTGGTGTTGCTGATGGCCAGTGAACGACTCATGAGTGGACGAGCTCCAGTGTTTGGGCGGGATTGTCGTGAAGGTGGCAACGTACGTTGCCGCCGATAATCGGATCATTGGCCGGGTAGGCCGTCTTGCAGGGAGCGAAGCAGCTCGGGCAGCGCGGATGGAAGGTGCAACCGGAGGGCGGAGACATCGGATTGGGGAAGGAACCGCGCAGGCCGATTTCGGGAATGCCCAGGCGCGGATCGGGGGTGAGCACCGAATCCAGCAAGGCGCGGGTATACGGGTGGCCGGGTTCAGCGAACAGCGATTCGCGCGTACGTTCTTCGACGATGCGCCCCAGGTACATCACCGCGACCCGGTCGGCGAGGTGTTCGATGACCGCCAGGTTGTGGCTGATCAGCAGATAGGTCAGGCCGAATTCGCGCTTGAGGTCTTGCAGCAGGTTGAGAATCTGCGCCTGCACCGACACGTCCAGCGCTGAGGTGGGTTCGTCGCAGATCAACACGTCAGGGCGCATGATCAGCGCCCGGGCAATGGCCACCCGTTGCCGCTGGCCGCCGGACAGTTGGCTCGGATAACTGTCGATGACCCGCTTGGGCAGGCCGACCACATCGAGCATCGCTTCGGTCTTCTTGCGCCGCTCGGCGGGGCTGCCGATGTCATGCACGATCAGCGGCAGGGTAATGATTTCCCGCAGTGTCTTGCGTGGGTTCAGCGAGGAATACGGATCCTGGAATATCGGCTGGATGTGCCGGGACATTTCCTTGCGATCCGTCGCCGCCAAATGTTTGCCATTGACCAGCACATCGCCGCTGGTCGGCGCCAACAGACCGAGCAGTAGCTTTGCCAGGGTACTTTTTCCGCAACCGGACTCACCCACCAGGCCGAGGGTCTCGCCACGCATCAGGCGCAGGGAAACACCATCCACGGCTTTCAGGATGGCGGCGGGTTTGAAAAAGCCCTTGTTGATCCGAAACTCGCGACGGATGTCACACAGCTCCAACGTGATGTCTTTTTTCATGACCTTGCGCGCTCCAGAAGGCGAATCGGTGCCGGAGCCGGTGCGGCGAACAGGCAGCGCGCCATGTGTCCGTCCTGCTCGACTTCGGGGATGTCTTGTGCGCAGGCCGCTATCGCCTGGGCGCAACGATTGCGGAACGCACAACCTTGCTGTTCGCCCACCAGGCTTGGCACCAGGCCTGGAATCGAACCCAGGGCCTCGCCCGGTTTGGTCCGGCCAGGGATTGGAATACTGGCCAGCAGGCCACGGGTGTACGGATGCTGCGGGTTCTCGAACAGTTGCAGGGCAGGGGCGGTTTCGACGATTTCCCCGGCGTACATCACCGCGACCCGATCGGCGATCCGTGCCACCAGCCCAAGGTCGTGGGTGATGAAAATCACCGCCAGGCCGAGTTCTTTCTGAATGTCGCGGATCAAGCGCAGGATCTGCGCCTGGATGGTCACGTCCAGGGCCGTGGTGGGCTCATCGGCGATGATCAGGTCCGGTTCGCACATCAACGCCATGGCGATGATCACCCGCTGGCGCAAACCGCCAGACAGTTGATGCGGGTACTGGCGCAAGCGTTCGGTGGCATTGCTGATACCGACTTTCTCCAGCATTTGCGCGGCACGAGCCAGGGCATCCTTGCGCGACACCTTGCGATGCTGAGTCAGCACTTCGCTGAGCTGATCGCCAATGTTGTAGGCCGGGTTCAGCGAGGTCATCGGTTCCTGGAAGATCATCGCCAGACGGTTCCCGCGCAGGTCGCACATGCGCCGTTCGCTCTGGCCGATCATGTCGATACCGTCCAGTGTCAGCCGCGACGCGGTGCGTTTGGCCTTGCGTGGCAACAGGTCCATCAGCGCCAGCGAGGTCAAGGATTTACCGCAGCCGGATTCGCCGACGATGCACAACATTTCACCGCGTTCGACTTCAAAGCTCAGACCGCGCACGGCATGCAGCATGTCATCCGGCGTCGGGCTGTTGCCCATGGGGATGTCCACGCGCAGGTTTTCAACATGGAGTAGTGCCATGTTCGGTACCCTCTATTAGTAAGGCCGTCTATCAGTTGCGACCGTCGGGCAGGATCAGATCGCGCAGGCCATCGCCGACCAGGTTGATGCCCAGCACCAGAATCATCAGGGCGACGCCAGGAATGGCGATGACCCACGGGGAAAAGAACATGTAGGGTTTGCCTTCGGCGATCATCAAGCCCCAGGACGGCGTCGGCGGCTGCACGCCAACTCCAAGGAATGACAGGGCCGACTCCAGCAGGATCGCGTGGGCCATTTCCAGCGTCGCGACGACGATCAGTGCGCCGACCAGGTTGGGCAGGATTTCACTGGCCAGAATGCGCAGGGTCGAGCAGCCCAGCGCCTGGGCCGACGCCACATATTCAGCATCGCGTATCTGTTGCACCGAAGCCCTGACCACCACCGCGAAGCGATCCCATAACAGGCAGCCCAGCAGCACGATCACCACTTTCAGCGAGCCGCCCATCAACGAGGCCGAGGCCAGCGCGACCATCACGACCGGCATCGCCAGCCGGGTGGTGATCAGGTAGCTGATGAACGCATCGACCTTGCCGCCGTAGTAACCCGCCAACAGCCCCATGACAGTGCCGATAAAGCCGGAAATCAACGCCGCCGCAATGCCGATGAACAGTGAGATACGTGCGCCGTAGAGCAGTCGTGACAGGTAATCACGGCCCAGCTTGTCGGTTCCCAGGACGTATTCCCACGTGCCGTTGGCCATCCATGCCGGCGGTTTCATGCGCAGCATCACGTCTTGCGCATAAGGGTCATGAGGCGCCAGCCACGGGGCGAAGAGTGCGCCGGTGAAGATGATCAGCAACAACACCGTGCCAATGGCGAAACCACGATGGCGAAAGCTCTTGCCAAGCACTCGGCTCAGGCTGCTGGGGGGTGGCAGGTAGTCATTGATCGCGAGGGTAGTGGGGGTGCTCATGTAAGCCTCCTAGCGCACGCGAATGCGCGGGTCGAGCAGTGCGTTGAGCACATCGGCCAGCAAGGTGAGGATGATGTAGATCACCGCAATCAGCAGGACCACGGCCTGTACCACCGGAAAGTCATCACGGGCGATGGCGTCCCAGGCGAGTTGTCCGATGCCTTGCAGGGAGAACACGGTTTCGATCACCACCGAACCGCCGAGCATGAAGCCGAACTCCACCGCCGCCAGCGCGACGACCGGAATCAAGGCGTTGCGCAGTGCGTGCTTGAACAACACGCGGGCAGGGCGCAGGCCCTTGGCGCGGGCGGTGCGGATGTAATCGGAACTGAGCACATCAAGCATGCCTGCACGGGTCAGGCGCATAATCGCCGGCGTCGCGTAGTAGCCCAAGGCAATGGCCGGCATGACGAAGTGCAGCAGGGTCGAATTGCCAGACACCGGCAGCCACTTGAGTGTCACGGCGAACACCACGATCAACATCAACGCAAACCAGAAACTGGGCATGGCCTGGCCCAGTACGGCAATGCTCAAGGCCAGTCGGTCGATCCAGGTGTCGCGCTTGACCGCCGCCAGCACGCCCAGTGGAATCGCCACCAGCAAGGCGATGCCCAGCGCCATGGCCCCTAAGCCGAGGGTAATGGGCAAGCGGCTGGCGACGAGGTTGTAGACCGATTCCTGAAAGAAAAACGAGTTACCCAGATCCAGTCGCAGCAAATCGCCCAGCCAGTTGAAGTACTGGGTCGGTAGCGGTTTGTTCAAACCGTATTGCACGCGGATCTGTTCGATCTGTTCGCTGGTGGCTTCCGGTCCGCCAATGGCCGTGGCCAGGTCGCCGGACAGGTGCAACAGAGAAAAGCTGATCACCGACACGGTAATGGCGACGCAAATAGCGATGCCCAGCCGGCGCAGAAGGAATCCAAGCATGGCAAGTTTCCTCATATCCAATGGATGGCAGGTGTGAGGAGGTCTCCGTGGTGCGGGTTGGTCCGCAAGCCACGGCGCCTCTCGATCAATCCGCTCGGTTGCGGATCACTTCCAGCTGGACTGAACGAAACGCGGCAGTTCATCCGGATATGGCGTGAACGCCAGTTCGGAGGTGTAGGCGTAGTTCATCGAGTAGTTGAACAGCGGCGCCCAATACGCCTGTTCGCTGATGCGCTGCAACGCCTTGCGGTAGTTGTCCTTGCGCACTTGCGGGTCGAGGGCGTTGTCAGCGGTCTGCAACCAACCCTGGACTTGCGGATCCTTGATGTTGTCGTCCGGGTTGCCCTTGAACCAGGTGCCGGCCGACGCCGAGGTGTCGAGGATCGAGAACGAGCCCCAGGCCTGAAACGACATGGGCACCTTGCCGCCACGTTGCTGATCGCGCAGGGCGGCGTACTTCAAGAAGCGCAGCTTGGCGTTGATGCCCACGGCGCGCAGGTTGCCGATGATGGCTTCGACGTAATCACGGTCGCGATAGGCGAAGATTTCGGTCTCGAAGCCATTTGGGTAACCGGCTTCGGCAAGCAGCGCCTTGGCCTTGGCCGGGTCATAGTCGTAGACCGTGGCCGCGGTGGTATCGCAGCCGAACTGGCCTGGATAACAGGCAACCTGCAAGGGCTTGGCTTCGCCACCCACCAATTGCGTGGCCAGCGCATTGCGGTTGATCGCATGGTTGATGGCCTGACGCACCTTGAGGTTTTTCATCGGCGAGTTTTCAGTGGAGGTGCCCCGGGCATCAAGAATCAGGAAGCCGATGCGCATGGTTTCGCCGCTGGTCACGGTCAGGTTCGGCATGCCTTTGAGGTCGACCGCCTGATCCGAGGTCACACGCCAGGTCCAGTCGACACCATCGGTCATCAACTCGGCCAGGCGGGTTTCCGCATCCGGGATCACTCGGAATTTCAGGTGACCGATATGGGGCTTGCCTTGTGGGCTGTCTGGAAAGTAGTCCTTGTTGATCTCCATGGTCACGCCTTCGCCAGCCACCACCGACACGGCTTTATACGGTCCGGTACCGATTGGCTTGCGGCTGAATTCGGCCAGGCCGACCTTTTCGAAATACTGCTTGGGGAACATCGGAACGGCGTTGGACAGGTATTCCAGCGCCGGAGGGAAGGGCTTCTTCAAATGCAGGCGGACGCTGTAGTCACCGGTTTTTTCGGCGCTCTTGATCCAGTCTACGTTTTGCACGGTCACGACTTTCGCTTCGGGCGACACCACGTAGTTGAGGGTGAACACCACGTCGTCAGCGGTGAAGGCGTCGCCGTTGTGAAATTTGACGTCTTTGCGCAGCTCGAAGTCGATGGTGGTGTCGTCGACCTGTGTCCAGCGGGTGGCCAACATGGGTTTGTATTCGCCGCTGTTGGGATCGCGGTAGATCAGGTTGTCCCAGATCAGCCGACCGAGAATCACGCCTTCGCGTAGATCGTTGTGATAGGGGCTGATGTTTTCAGGCTCGCTGTCGGAAGCGTAAACCAGGGTGTCGTTGGCTTTACCGGCATGAGCCGGAAAACTGCTGATGATGCCCATCAGCGCGATAGTGCAGGCGAAACCTTTGATGCCCATGCCGTCGTCTCCGTTGGCGAGAGTGGTTGAATCAAAGGGCAGCGAATCGCAAAAGCGGAAAGGAGGGTAAAAAGACAGGTCATGTTTTTTTTGATCTGGACACGAATGTAGGGAAAGGCTATCAATGCCACAAGAATAATATTTCGATACTTCCTTTGCCGAAAAGGCAAACCTTGGGGGCGCCGATGCAGCTGTATGGTGTGCAGTCCACGGCACTGCGCTATTTTCTTGAAGTGGCGCGATGCGGATCGATCAGCGAAGCCTCGGTACGGCTGAACGTCGCGGCGTCAGCGGTGAGCCGGCAGATTGCCAAGCTTGAATTGGCCCTGGATGCCAGCCTGTTCGAGCGTCGTGCCCGGGGTATGGTGCTGAGCGAGGCGGGGGTACGACTGGCGGCTTATGCGCGCAAGTCGCAGCTTGAGGCCGAGCAGGTGGTGCTGGAAATTACCGAGCTGCATGGCTTGCAACGAGGTCATGTGCATGTGGCCTGCTCGGAAGGATTTGCGCTGGAGTACATGCCCAGGACCATCAGCGCGTTCCGGCGTGAGTATCAGGGCATTCATTTCACGTTGGAGGTCTGTGCGCCTGCCGAAGCGACCGAGAAGGTTCGCTCCGGCGAAGCCGATCTGGCGATGACCTTCAGCCTGACGCCGCAAAAGGAAATCAAGGTCGAACATGTCCTGAGCGGAGCGATTTTTGCCGTGGTCTCCAACGCTCATCCTTTGGCCGGGCGTGAAGCGGTCAGCCTCGCTGAGCTGCAACCCTGGCCCATTGCGTTACCCAAGGCCGACACCACGATACGGCAACTGTTCGACATCTGTTGCGGTGTACAGGGGTTGTTGTTCGACCCGGTGCTGACCACCAATTACGTTGCCTCGCTCTATAGCTTCGTCCGCGAAGAGGGGGGTATCAGCCTGGCCAGCGAAATGACCTTGCACAAGCAGGTGGCGGACAAGGCACTGCAATGCTTGCCGATCCTCGATGAAGGCATGCATGCGCGGCGCATCGAACTGCAAAGCATGGCTGGACGCAATCTACCGGCAGCGGTTTGTGCATTCAGGGATTTTCTGATTGCGGATCTGGCGAAAGCCAGGCTCTGAGCCGGGTGAGTGGGGCTTCAATGCTTGAATGACGTCATTCGATTTTTTCGACCATCAGCCGCAGCGTTGTATTTGCTCCAGGATCAGGTTATCGGTGATGTTCATGTCATCCAGCAACAGAAACATCTTGCTCAGCACCTCGGCCATTTTCTTGTCGGTGTCGGCGAACGGCAGGTAGAACTCCCTGGCGTTGCTGGCTGCGGGTACGATGCACAGGTAATGGCCGGGTTCGATATGGATGGCGGCGCTGCCCAGATGAATGCGGTAGTTCGCACGCTGGCCGGTAATGTGCAGAAAGTGCCCTTCGCATTTAACGTTTCGCAGCCCTAGCCCTTGAATCAGCTCGCCGACCAGTTCGGCGCGTCGTTGCACGGTTTCGTGGCTGGTGCTGTAGTCGTCTGCGGTGTGGGCCACGGAGACCAGCAGGTCGGCGTCACGCATGACTTCCGAGAACAGCAGCGGCGGTACTTGCTCAAGGGGGATGGCTTTGTGGTCGCGGTGGAACGCAATCGTGTCGAAGGTAAAGTGTTCTGTTTCCGAGAGGTAATGACCGGTATCCAGAAAGTTGAACAGGGCGTAAATGCCATGCTCCTTGCTCTCGTAATAGATGTCCTCGACGCTGGAGGTCGACCAGTTGCGCACCTGTAGCAACCGGGCGGCGACGTTGGCTTTCAGGCGGTGGCCGGCAAAGCGGTTGGACCACAGGCCGGTGTCTCGCTCGGCCGGTGTGAGCAGGTACAACTCGCGAAAGGCCTGTTTGAATGGCTGCACGCGGCGATGGGTCACCACGTCTTTCTGCCAGGCCGACAATTGGCCTGCCGTGAACAGATGAAAAGGGTGAGCGATACGCAGAGTCTTTTCAGCGATGTGTTGGCGGCCTTCAAGGTCAGTCACCGTCAGCGTCGCGGCATCGAGCCAGCCCAGCGCAGCGCCGTCGGCCTGCACAATGAGTTGTTCCAGTAGCAGGCGAGCAGCGGGCATTTTCAACAGTGGCTTCAGGTCGTCCAGGGCCAGGGTTTCGCCGCTGCTCATCATCGCTTCCAGGGTGCGGCAGAAGCGGCCGATCTGCTCCTTGAGCTGGGTCTGCTGCGTTTTGAGGTCGATGAAGGCTGCGTTCTTGCGAATCGCAGGCGGTGCGGTCTTGAGCGTCTTTGCGGCCTTGCAGATCCGCAATGTGGGTGACAAGCCGTCGATGACGAGTGTGACGTCATAGCCATCGATGGTGGCGGCGGTCAGGGCGGATTCGGCGATCTCCGATTCCATGGCCCATTCCAGGCGAATCGCCGAGGGGTAGCCGGCGACACGCGCCAGGTTTTCCAGGCCTGCCTGCACCGCTGCGTGGGAGTTGGCCTGGCGTTCAGCGCCGTACTTGCGCACCTCCTTGTGCAGTTTCTTGAGCGTCAGATAACGCTGGCGTACATCGTCCGAATCCATGACCGGCAGCAAGCCATAGATGCGCATTGCCGCCTGTGCATGGCGGGTCAACTTCTTTTCCAGCGCCGCTCGACCAATGCCCTGGTAGGCGTCGAGCAGCACACGGGTCTCGGGGAATGCCCAGTGCGAGGGAGCGAGCGTCGCGAGGTACTCGCGCAAGTGGTCTGGGTCGGCCTCGGCCAGCGCCTTGTCCAGCAGGTAGCGGTCCACCACGCCCACGGTTTCATCCAGCGTATTGGGCAGGTCGGTGCCCCAGCCGGATCGAGGTGCCAGGGCAATGTTCAGGTATTCACGCTGGAAGGCTTGCAGATCGCTCCAGCCGAGCGCGTCGAGTACCACCCGGCTGGCTTGTCCGGCGTAGGGCAGGGCGGTCAGCAGGGTATTTCTCGAAAAGCCGGACAACGCCGCGAGCAGCTCTGCCGATTGGTGTTTGGGCAAATCCTGAAGCGGCAGGAAGCATTGGAGCACCGCGGCCGTATCGCCGAAGCTGTCAAAGTCAGCCGGCGTCATCCCCAGTCGTTCGATGACCGCCAAGGCCTGCAGCAACCAGCGGGTCTGATACACCTCGACCAAGCGGAAGGTGTCAGCCAGCCGCTCGGCGTCATCGGGCAATCCAGCCAGGGCGTCCTCGACGTAACGAGCGGTGAAGTTCGCCAGTTCCGAGGGCACTTCGGCGGGGGTGTCGTCAGGCTGAGATGACTCATCATCGATGTCTTGCGGGTCATCGTCGTTTGAGTCGTCCTCGTCGAAATCTTCATCGGCGTACCGATTCAGGTCCGCATCATCGCTGTCCAGTCCGGTGTCGTCTGAGTAGAACATCATGGCGCGGCCCCAGGTATTGGCCGCCCGGACGAAGCGCGGGTAATCGAGGCGACCCGCTTCCATCAGGCCCAGGGCGATGCGCCTGATTTCCTTGTGCCCGTAGATATACGCATCGGCGATTTTCCTTTGTTCACCACCCGGCGTTGAAGGGGGCTGTTCGCGGTTCCAGCTGCCGTCCAGCAACCATTCGGCGAAGGTCTGCCAGGCCGGGGTGGACGGGTAATCGCTCAGGCGTTGGAGGCAGGCGTGAACATCGGGGAAGGCCCAGGCCTGGTCCGGACTTCTTCGGTAATAGGCCGGGCCATCTTCGTCAGTGGGCAGTGGATAGTCACTGTCCTCGAAGGCAAATTGCAGCATGTGCCGCAGTCGCGCGCAGATCTGTTCCAACCCATAGGCATCCGGGTGAGCCGTGACCCAGGCATCGCAGAGTCGATATTGCAGACCGTAGCGCTGTTGATCGCGGCGGTCCTCCAGATCGTCCCAAACGGTCGGGAACACAAAACCATCGGCCAGTGCCTTGGGCCCATCCTTGGGATGCTGCCTGACCCAGTCATCGGCCAGGCGCAGGAAATCGATGCTGTCCCAGAAGTCGGGCTCGAATACGTCATAGCGACTGAGCTCGGGATAGTCATCCAGCGCTTTGTCACAGAATGCTCGCAGTGCTGCGAGGCGTGTGGCTTGTTCAGGCACAGGACGGCGTGACGGCATGATATTGTCCGAAGAAGTGAGTGGCGAGGATCAGCCGCCAAGCAGTGGCACCAAGCGGATAAACGCGAGGGTGGAAGGGGGACTCAGCTCGATTGTCTCATCGAGCCTTTGCAGCATGACGCCGTTGTGCAGGACGCGGAATGCACGGTTTTCAAAACCCTTCAAGGCGCGTTCGACCTCAACGCCGACATCCAGGTCTGGAGGCGCGCTGACTTGGGGCATGACCACCGCGCCTTCACTGGCTTGCCGAAGTATGTCCCGCTCGCTCAGGTATTGGCGGTCGAGCACTTCACGCACCGACATTTGTTCCAGCCAGTGCTGGACCGACAGCGCGGCGATCTGTTCGGCTACGGTCAGGCGAATGAGCTCGGCGACCGTCAAGGTCGACGCGGTCGGAGTCAGGGTGACAGGGGGCAGCAAAGGCTCTTGGCGTGCGCCTTTCAGGCAATAGCTATGAACCACGAACTCCATGACGCGTTCCTTGCAAGCCAGGCCAGCCGGGCGGATGGCGCCGTAGCATAGCCCCGTGTGCAATAAATTTCATCACGTCGCCTTCTCTTTGCATCTTTACGATATTCGCCGGTCAGCCTCCCTGCGCCGAGCGGCCGATGAACTTCTGTTGTCGGCGGAAAAACCGTAGTGCTAAGGCTGGACGGTGCTCTTGGTGGAGACGATTTTGCCGTAGCCTTCCATGGGTGGCGTCTCGACCACCCACATACGCTCGCTGCGACATTTGAACTTCACACCTTTGCGCGGTGCCATGACTCTGGCCGTCTCCATGCACATTGCCCTGGTCGCGAAGGTAGGCCCCGGTTTGCGTTCCTCGACACAGCCTTCGATGCCACTGCAGATCGTCATCACAACAAAATAAACAGTCATCATCTCGGTATTGCTCCCTTGCGCGATGCGAGTGAACACATCCTGTAGTCCAGGTCGGCTGGGCTAAACGTTTAGCGGGGTTGCCTTCGGATAATGAGCTTCGATTTAAATCGCCAGCAATGGCACGTTGGTACCGCGCGTCGGGAAACTGTCGCTGTATTAATATATTTTTATTTCATCGATTTTTATGCCAATAACTTGGCGTCACCCGCGTGCCGGGGAGGGTGAACGCGGGGTCCATGAACACCCGAGAACCCTGTGGGAGCCGAGCTTGCTCGCGATAGTGTCGGTACATTCAACATCACTACAAGCTGACCCCGCGCTAGCGCGTTCCACACAGGGAATTTGTAGTGAGCGCCCGATCAGGCCATACCCCAATCGCTGCTCAGCACACGGGTCGCATCCTGACGGATTGGATTCACCGATGGGGTAGATCCATTCACAACTTCGATGCCGTCAACCCCTGCGCGTAATCCGGTAATCAGGCTGTCATTGCACGATTCGTTGCAACGATTTGCTCATGGGTGAACTGACTGCCAGAAGCCATGAACTTGGCCAGAAGTGCGTCCCGGTTTTGAGGCGCCTTCGTTTTATCTGCCGCACACAAGGCCGATTTCAGCTCCGGCAACGTCAGTTCGGTGCAATACGCTGGCGTGCCTGGCTGCTGGCGCCATGACTCCTCAAGGCTACCAGCGGCAAGCGCGGTGAAACCGGTATCTTCGACAAGAGCCTGCGCGATTGCCTCGGCATTGGCGTCATCCCCGGCGACAGGCAAGGCGATGCGTGTTGAAGACCCGGTGGGTTGGCCTTTGTCGGCAAGCGTCGCTGCGAGGACGGCGTTCCATGCCTTGATGATCGGGCGGCCAATCTGCTCGCTTACCCAGACGCTCTCGGGCTTGCCGTCGTCTACTTCTTTGATTGACCCGTCCCGTCCTGGATAGTAATTGGATGTGTCAATGACGACTTTGTCGGGAACATTACTCAACATCTGCTTGAGATCAGGGTATTTCGCAAAGGGGATCGAGAGAATGACAACGTCCACCTCGCCACGCTGAGTAGGAACCACCTTCAGGCGCCGTTCAAACAAGCGGTGCCCCGTCGAGGTGCTACCGACACGCTTAACATCATTCAGCCGGTGGTTTGTATCCTGCCAGCATTTTCAATACCTCATCGTGTGCCCCGTTCGCTTCAGCAAACCGCAATGGCTTGGCACGTTCGACGACAAGTTCGCATGGGGTCGGGGTGATCTCGAGCAGTTCGAAGATTTCATCCAGGAACTCATCCAAAGGCATGGCGTGTTCGTCATTTTCCTGACCGAGCAAAGTGGTCCGCACGCCCGGTGGCGCAAGCTCGATAACCTCGACTGACGAATCCTCCAGCTGCACGCGAAGACTTTGAGTGAACGAATGAACGGCTGCTTTGGTCGCGCTGTAGGTCGGTGTCGCAGGCAATGGGACGAATGCCAAAGCCGAACTGACATTCACGATCGTTGCACTGGGCTGCTTGATCAGTTGGGGTGTGAAGGCATACACCATGCGAATCGTGCCCAGCAGGTTCGTTGTCACGATATCTTCGGCTGTGCCCAGGTACTGGGAATCAGTCAGATCTTCCCAGTGCATGATGCCCGCATTGTTTATCAGAACGTTGAGATTCGGGTGGCTGATCGCAAGCGCTTCGCGGGCGTGCTCGATGGATTGTGGATCGGCGACGTCCAGCAATACCGATTCAATACCTGGATGTTCCGACACGATCTTGTCGAGCAGAGCCTTGCGACGTCCCGCGATGATGACGTTGTTTCCCGCCTTGTGCAGCCTGAGCGCCAGGCCGAGGCCAATGCCTGAAGTGCTGCCGGTAACCAGGATCGTGTTGCCAGTGCTGTTCATAGTAAACTCCGGTAAGAGTAGGTAAGCGGACAGGTGTCCACTTGCAGAAAAAACTACCGGACAACTGTCCGCTTTGCAATGCAGCGAAGGAAAAAACTTTGCCCAGGAATGACGAGTTGGCGATGCGTTCTGACGCCAAGAAAAACCGAGAACGAATTCTGAAAGTCGCTGTGGCGCAGTTGACACTCGATCCTGCTGTCCCGCTGAGCGCGATCGCGAAGAAAGCTGAAGTGGGACAGGGCACGTTCTATCGCCATTTCGCCAACAGAGAGGAACTGGTATTCGAGGTTTATCAATTCGAAATGCAGCAAGTGGCCTCGTTGGCGGAACAGCTGCTCGCGACAAAACCCCCTAAGGAAGCCCTCCGAGAATGGATGGATTGCCTCGCTGAATATGCAATGACAAAGGCGGGACTTGCGACCGCGATACGACAAGCAGCTTCCACCTACGAGTTTCCAGGAAAGTCGGGGTACGCCCCCGTCCAGGCAGCAGCCGAGTCGCTTTTGAGGGCGAATGAAAAGGCTGGAACGATTCGTAGCGGGGTTACCCACGACGATTTTTTTCTAGCCACTGCCGGCATATGGCAAATAGATTGCCAGGGCGAATGGCGCTCACGTCTTGCCAGATTGATGGACTTGGTCATGGACGGTCTATGCGCTGGCAGCCCCGAAAGCCTGAAGCAAAGAAACCAGTAGCATTCAAGTCGGCGGTCAGCGAACAGCTTGCCTACAACGACAGATGCAAAGGCGCTAGCATGAGCGTTTACTCATAGAAGGGAACATCATGCGGAACCTTCCTCCTTCTTCGAGCCTGCGCGCCTTTGAAGCCGCTACGCGGCACGCCACGTTCACCGCGGCGGCAGAGGAGTTGCATGTCACACAGAGCGCAGTGAGCCACCAGCTCAAGCATTTGGAACAGCTCTGGGGATTGCAACTGTTTCATCGCGGTAACTCACTGCACTTGACCTCGGCGGGCGCAGCGCTTGCGCCCATCGTCCGGGAGTTCTTCATGAAGCTCGAGGCCACCTTGGCCGATTTGCGCGAGCAAAACGGGCGGCAGCGGCTGAGCGTGAGCACGACCTATTCTTTCGCCTTGAAGTGGTTGCTGCCCAGGCTTCCCGATTTGGCGCAAGCGCATCCGGAAATCCTGCTTACCCTGGACAGTACCGATAGCCCCATCAACTTCTCGACGACAGACCCGGACGTGGCTATTCGCCTGGGCAACGGGCATTTCCCTTCGTTGTTTTCAGAATTCCTGTTCCGCGAGCAGATTTTCCCAGTCGCCAGCCCAGCGTTGCTTGCACGCTTTGGTACGCCTCAAACGGCCGCCGAATTGCTGCGCTATCCACTGCTTACGCGCGATGGCGCAGCGTTGGTGCCGAAATGGGAGCAATGGTTTGCCCAGGTGGGCGTCGAGGTCACGACCTTGAAGGAAAGCATCCGCTACGCAGATACCAATATGACCATCGAGGCGGCGCTCCTGGGACACGGTATCGCGCTGGCACGCAGCGGGCATGTCGAAGCCGAGCTCAATGACGGCCGTCTTGAAAGGCTTTTCGAACTGCCGTGCGCATCGCCCCTGGCGTATTACTTCGTATGCCCCAAGGGGATCGAGACTCAGCCTCATATCACCCGCTTTCGTCGTTGGCTGGTGACCCAGGCCCTGGACGCTCAGCACGCTTATGCATGAGGTTTTCCTCATGTAGGGATGAAGAGACTTTGCTTTTTCAGCGCTGCTCGATCGGTCTAGGATGATGCATGCCTTTACACATCATCTGCCTCGTCTTGTTCGCCGCGCTGCTACACGCCAGTTGGAATGCCATGCTGCGTGGGGGGGCCGACCGTTTGTGGTCCATGACCATCATGTGCGTGGCGATAGCCTTGGCGAGCGTCGTTGTGGCGGTGCTGTTGGAGCTACCCGCCCGTGCCAGCTGGTTTTGCATCGGACTCTCCGCTGTATTGCACGTGGGTTACAACCTGTTCCTGGTGCGCAGTTACAAGTCCGGCGACCTGGGCCAGACCTATCCAATCGCCCGCGGTGTATCCCCGATCCTGATTGTCCTGGCCGCCTCGCTGTTCGCGGACGAGCGCGTGGCACCGAGTGGACTGCTGGGTATTGCGTTGGTGTCGACCGGAATCCTCTCGCTGGCTTATACCGGGCGCCGGCGAGCGTTGCCTGACTTGCCCTATGCACTGGGGACTGGTTTTTTCATTGCCGCCTACAGCGTTGTCGATGGCATAGGTGTTCGCCTCTCCGGGGCGCCAATGGCCTACACCGCCTGGATGTGCCTGTTGTGGGGCGTGATGATGCCCCTGGTTTATATCGGACTGCGAGATGCCAGGAGCCTTTTTGCCTTGCGGCCAGGTATCACCGTGGCCTTCGCTGGCGGGCTGGTTTCATTGCTGGCCTACGGCGTCGTGATCTATGCCATGGCCCATGCCCCGATGGGGGCGGTGTCCGCCCTGCGCGAAACCAGTGTCATGTTCGCCGCTTTGATCGGGTACGCATTTCTTGGCGAAGCATTGACCTTGCGCAAGCTGTTGGCCTGCGCGGTCATTGCCCTCGGTACGCTGGTGATCGGCTGACGCTGCTTTTTTCATTGGGCTGTGAGGATTGACCATGAATGACCGTTCGCAAAAACCCGTGATCCTGATCACCGGAGGCGGGCGCGGGATCGGGGCGGCGACCGCCCTGCTGGCCGCTGAGCAAGGTTACGACGTCGTGCTGACCTACATCGCCGATGAGGCATCGGCGTTGGCGGTGGCCGCGCAAGTCGAGGCCAAGGGAGCCCGTGCCTTGGCGGTGCGCGCCGATAATGCCGACCCAGCCCAGGTCGCCGAACTCTTCGCCACCCTTGACCTACGCTTCGGACGAATCGATGTGCTGGTCAACAACGCTTCGATATTGGCACGCCAATCTCGCTTGGAGGATCTTGGCTTCGAGCGCATGCAGCGGATCTTTGCGGTCAACACCTTGGGCCCGATGCTCTGCGCGCAACACGCGACCCGGCGCATGGCTTACCGTTATGGCGGGCGTGGCGGTGCGGTCATCAATATTTCTTCGGCGTCAGCCCGCCTCGGTAGCCCGAATGAATACGTGGACTACGCAGCATCCAAGGGGGCGGTTGAAACGTTCACGACCGGTTATGCCAAGGAAGTGGCCCGGGAGGGTATTCGTGTCAACTGCGTTCGCCCCGGGCATATCTATACCCAGATGCATGCGAGTGGGGGAGAGCCGGGCAGAGTCGACCGGGTGAAGGAGACGATTCCCATGGGGCGCGGCGGACAACCGGAGGAGGTCGCGCGGGCCATTCTCTGGTTGGCGGGGCCGCAGGCTTCGTTTGTGACGGGCACCTTCCTGGATGTGACCGGAGGGAAGTAGACCGGCTATCGAGGTCTTCTTTCAGATTGCAGCGTCCGATTATTGCCGCTGTACCACGACCGGTCATGCCGTGTTCGAAGCGGCATGACCGGAGCGCTCTGCGGATTATTTTTGCGCCAGCAATGCCTTTCTTGTTGCCTTGTCATGTTTCATGGCGGCGATTTCACGCTCGCAGGCCTCGATATCGAACGAGTTGTCCCACTTGGCAATGGCGATGGTACCGATGCCATTACCGATCAGGTTGGTCACGGCTCGCGCTTCGTTCAGGAACCGGTCAATGCCCAAGAGCAAAACCAGGCCTACCAGAGGAATGGAGTGGATGGTTGTCAGCGTTGCAGCCAGCGTTACGAAGCCCGCACCCGCCACGCCAGCCGAGCCTTTTGAGGTCAGCAGGAACACGCCCAGCAGAATCATCTGGTCCGTAAAGGTCAGTGGTGTATTGGTCGCCTGGGCGATAAAGATGGCGGTCATGGTGAGATAGATGCAGGTGCCGTCCGCATTGAAGGTGTACCCCGTCGGCAACACCATGCCCACTACCGATTTTTTACAGCCAAGCTTTTCGAGCTTGACCATCATTCGCGGCAGTACGGCTTCGGTGGAGCAGGTACCGAGCGTGATGAGGATTTCATCCTTGAAATAACGCAGGAATTGCAGGAGTGGCATGCCCGACCATCTAGCCACCGTACCCAGCACGATCACGATGAAAATCAAGGTCGTGGTGTAGAGCGCGACCAGCAACTGGCCGAGTGACAGCAAGGTACCAATGCCGTACTTGCCGATGGTGAAAGCCATACCTGCACCGGCGCCGATCGGCGCCAAGCGCATCACCATTGCAACCACCTTGAACAGCCCTTGCAGGAACAGGTCAATGGTGTTGATCAGCGGCTTGCTGGTTTCGCCCATTTGAACCAGGGCAACCCCCATCAATACCGACAGCAGGATGACCTGGAGCATGACGCCATTGGAGAATGCGCCAAGGAAGGTCGGCGGGATGATATTGAGGAAGAAATCAATGATGCCGCCTTGCTCACTGGCCGCTTGGCTGTATTTGCCAATGGCGCTTCCATCCAGTGCGCTAGCGTTGATGTTCATACCCACACCAGGCTTCACGATGTTGACCACAATGAGGCCAACGATCAAGGCGATGGTTGAAAGGATCTCGAAGTAGACCAGCGCTTTGACGCCAATCCGCCCGACCTCCTTGATGCTGCCCATCTTCGCGATACCCACGACGACGGTACCGAAAAAATAATGGGCGCCAACAGCATTTTGATCAGCTTGATGAAGCCATCGGCGAAGGGTTGGAGCTTGGCTCCGATATCGGGCGCGAAGTAACCGATTGCCGCACCGATCACGATGCCGATCAGCACTTGCACATACAGTTGGCTGTACCAGCGGGTTCTGGAGATTTCCACGAAAGCACCTCATTTTATTCTTGTGATGGGCATGTGGCTTGCGTCAGTGGCGGACGCCTGATCCTGCGGTCTTTTTCAGAAAAACCGCAGAGCGAGAGGGATCAGCCTTCGCCCAGCTCACGCATGACGGCGTACAAAGCGGACTTGGCTTCAAAGCCAACACCTGGAATATCCGGCAGGCCGACATAACCATTTTCGACGCGGATGCCGTCAGCGAAGCCGCCAAAGGGCTGGAACACATCGGGGTACGATTCGTTGCCGCCCAGGTGCAAGCCCGCGGCGATGTTCAGGGACATCTGGTGACCACCGTGAGGCACTACGCGGCGGGAAGACCAACCCATTTCCTCCATCACCTTAAGGGTGCGCATGTACTCCACGAGCCCGTAGGACAGCGCACAGTCGAACTGCAAGTAGTCACGATCGGGGCGCATGCCGCCGTGGCGCAGAAGGTTGCGGGCGTCCTGGTGGGAGAACAGGTTTTCGCCGGTCGCCATGGGCAGTTCATAGTGGTTGGCAAGCTCGGCCTGCAAGGCGTAGTCCAGCGGATCGCCGACCTCTTCGTACCAGAAGAGGTTGTACTGCTTGATGGCTTCGGCGTAAGCGATACCGGTCTGGAGATCGAAACGACCGTTGGCATCGACCGCCAGTCGACGACCGTCCCCAACCACTTCAAGTACCGCCTCGATACGACGGATATCCTCGTCCAGCGGCACCGCACCAATCTTCATCTTGACGACATCGTAGCCACGATCCAGATAGCTCTGCATTTCCGCCTTGAGCTTGGTCTGGTCTTTGCCGGGGTAGTAGTAGCCGCCCGCTGCATAGACCCAGACCTTGTCATCGGCCAAGCCGTTACGGTAGCGATCAGCCAGCAGGCGATACAGCGGTTTGCCTTCGATCTTGGCAACGGCGTCCCATACCGCCATGTCGAGGGTGCCAACGGCGACCGAGCGCTCGCCGTGGCCGCCCGGCTTTTCGTTGGTCATCAAGGTCTTCCAGATGGCGAACGGATCCAGGTTGTTGTGCTCATGATCGACGAGCGTATCTGGATCCGCTTCCGTGATTCGTGCCAGGAAGCGATCACGCATCAGGGCGCCTTGGCCATAGCGACCATTGGAGTTGAAACCGTAGCCGATGACAGGCTTCCCCTCGCGAATCACGTCCGTGATGACAGCCACGACTGAGCAGGTCATTTTCGAAAAATCGATGTAGGCATTGGCGATTGGGGAGGCAATCGAAACGGTTTTTTCACGAATGTCTACGATGCGCATGGCGGGTTCCTCTTGTTGTTGATGGCCCCACGTTATGCGTTGCGATGCCCCCCGCCCAATGCTATTAATGCCGCACCCTATGCACAGGAGGCATGGCCCTTGGAGCTCGTTTGGCTTGAAGATTTCTCGGCGCTTGCGGAGTACGGCAGCTTCGTTCGGGCGGCTGAGGCGCGGCACGTTACCCAGCCCGCATTCAGTCGCAGGGTGCGGTCATTGGAGACCTGGATGGGAGTGCAGTTGTTCGTTCGAACGCCTCAAGGCGCGACGCTTACCGAAGCAGGCAGGCAAATTTTGCCGAGTGCTCAGGAGGCGGCCAGGCGCTTGTACAGAATGCGCAACGAGGCCCAAGAGATCGCTGGAATGGCCGCCAAGTCGCTTCAGTTCGCGGCCACTCACTCCCTGTCGTTTACATTTTTTCCAAAGTGGCTTCGAAGCTCGGAGAGCGGTGCTCCCATCGAGGCTGTGCAACTGCATTCGGCTAGCATGGCAGCCTGTGAGCAGATGCTCATACACGGTCAGGTTCAGTTTTTACTGTGCCACCGCCATCCCGATGTTCCTCCTCTGCTAGCCCCTGATCAGTTCATTGGCAAGAAGGTAGGTGAGGACGTTCTCGTTCCCCTTGCGAGTGCTTCCGCTAACTTCGGCACCTCGCCTGCGGCATTGCCCTACCTCGCTTACACCCATGAGTCCGGATTGGGGCGTATCGTCGCTCACAGATTGCGTGGCAAAGAGGATTACCTGCACCTCAAACCACTTTTTAGCAGCCATCTCGCAGCGGTACTCATGTCCATGGCCCTGGAAAGCAAAGGTGTGGCCTGGCTGCCCAAGAGCCTTACCGAACAGGAAATACTGGATGGGCGCTTGGTCCGGGCGCTCGACGAAAGCTGGGATATACCCCTGGAAATTCATCTGACCCGTCCAACAGCGCCACTCAGTCAATCGGCCGAAGCGTTCTGGGGCAGGGTGGGCAAGTGACCGCTTCTCACGTACACCTCTCTGCGCCTCTACGGAGTATTAACACCGTGATCTCATACGCGAGAACCGCTTTTCCCGTTGTCGTAGCGACTTCCACATCGAACACGACCCAGCCTCGGTTTGGGTTTTTGGTGTGAATGAGTAACCGGAGGACTTGAGCGCTAAGGTTGAGCTTGTCTCCTGGCACTACAGGAGCGATCAACCTGAACGCATCGATCTTCCCTCCCGCCACGAGGCTTGTTTGAAGAAACAACGCGTCGCACATCAAGCGCTGCGCAAAACCGAAAGTTTGCACCGCGCTGGCACAGTGCACCCCTAACGGGCTCGAATGGGCAAGGTCCGGATCGATATGCATATCCAGAGGATCGTACTCGATCGCAAAGGCAATAATTTGCTCCTCTGTGATGGCGGCAGACTGTGTGGCAGTCCATGTTCTGCCAAGCGTAAAGTCTTCCCAAAACAGCGCCTTTTCCATCGCGATGTCTCCATTTTTTGTGTCATGACCATTGAAGGTCCTGGAATGGATAGTGGCGCTGACCAGGGCTCACGGCAATGTTCAACCACCTCAGCCTGGCTGAACGCTTTGGACAGTGGGGGCTTGGCATCGAGGTTCTGACGGCGCTGTTAGCCAATTGATCTCAACCTGCACCACCTTCGGGTTGACACGCGTTGTGTTGGCGCGAGAACTTATTGACGCAACTTCGACCGCGAGGCCACCCGCAGAGAGAGCTACGCGTGCTCGCCCAAGACAAAGGGACTACTTCAATCAGCTTGGTGCATGAAGCCCTCGAGGGCGCATTGCGGCGCCAGCTGGATACCGCTGGCGTCCTGCAGCAAGCACGCATCGATCCTGAGCTCCTTACCTCGCCCCAGGCGCGCGTTTCGGCAGCTGCATTTTCTCGTTTGTGGGTTGCGCTTTCAGACCTTCTCGATGATGAGTTTTTCGGCATCGATAGTCACCCAATGCGAAGAGGCAGCTTCCGACTGATGTGCCAGGCGTCGATTGGTTCCACGTCGCTAGAGCAGGCATTGCATCGGATTTTGAAGTTTCTTCGGCTCGTACTCGACGACATCTACGGTGAACTGATGTTTGACGGCGACTGCGCCGTCATCGTCATTCATGATCACGGCGTTGAGCGACGCCTGTTCAGCTATGGAACCTGGCTGATCCTGGTCCATGGCCTGCTGTGCTGGCTGGGTAACAGGCGTATTCCAATTCAGGCGCTTTGCTTCAGGCCCTCCCGGCCAGCTGACGACAGCGACTACCGCATGCGTTTTTGCGAAGACATTCAGTTCGGTGCGCCAATCAGCTCTGTGCGATTTGACCGCAGTTTTTTAGATCTGAAAGTCGTGCAAACCAACGCCACCCTGTCGACCTTCATGAAGGAGTCGCCTGCCAGCCTGTTAGTCAAATATCGCAACGAAGACAGTATCAGCGTCCAGGTCCGAATGAGATTAAGAGGTCTGGACCCGGAACAATGGCCAGAGCTCGACAAGCTGGCGAAGGTTCTTGGCATGTCCTATTCGACCCTTCAGCGAAGGCTGCAGGCCGAAGGCATCAGTTACCAGCGCCTGAAGGACAACTTGCGGCGGGATATGGCAATCAACCTGCTCTGCCAGCCAGACATGACGGTCATGGAGGTGGCGGCGCTCACAGGTTTCCAGGAAAGCAGCGCCTTTCACCGGGCCTTCAAGAAATGGACTGGAGTCAGCCCGGGCGCCTATCGCCGATCTAACGCCGACGACTCAAGTGAGGGCTGAACAGCCCTGCATGTGTGCGCGCGAGTTTCCTTGAAAACTGCAACTCGTTTCCCGACCTGAACCCTCGGCGCTTTCACGCCAGCACCGCCCGGACGTGTCAGGCGGCCACGACTGTCCAAAACGGTCACGCAAAACGATGCCGTAGGGCATAGGCCACCGCCAACCCAACTCCTACGATGCGAACCAGGTAATCCCTGGGTGCGCGTCGATCAAGCAAGCCGCCGGTCGTTGAACCGGTGTGCCTTCTCCCCCGACCGCAACCACGACCATGCGCCTCGTGACGCAGGGACATGTGCACTTCACCAACAAAAACAAGATCGAAGGAGACACACTATGCAGCCGGTAAATGCACTTGCGGTGGACTCAACGTTCAACCGCTTCCATGGGCTCATACTTTTTTGGTGTGTGCTCATTCTGATCATCGATGGCTATGACCTCGCCGTCGTCGGCGCTGCTCTTCCGGCAATCATGAAAGACATGAACATCGATCCGACCAGCGCCGGCGTCATGGCCGGTGCTGCACTCTTTGGAACGATGCTTGGCGCAATTTTTCTTGGCACGCTGGCGGACCGCATTGGCCGGCCGAAAATGATCGCCATCTGCGTAGCGCTGTTCAGCATTTTTACCGCCGCGGCAGGGCTGACGAGCGACCCTATCAGTTTCAGCATCTCTCGCTTTATCGCCGGCCTTGGTATTGGCGGTGTACTGCCCATTTGTACAGCGCAGATGGGTGAGTTTTCCCCGCTCAAACTACGCACGCGCCTGGTGACCCTGGTTTTCGCGGGCTACTCCGTAGGCGGTATTCTGGTGGCGCTCACTGGCAAGCAGCTCATTGAGAGCTACGGCTGGCAGTGGGTGTTTTATGTAGCGCTGTTGCCTGTACTGTTGATCCCCCTGATTCTGAAGACCATGCCTGAGTCCATCGGTTATCTGCTCAAAACCGGCCGTCAGCAGGAGCTGCGGGCTATCGCGGGCAAAATAGACCCGACGCTCCAAATCGACGAGAACACCGTGATGGTGGGCAACGCTGCGGTCCTGGATAAGCAGCAGGCACCCGTTCGGCACCTGTTCAAGGAGGGCCGGGGTTTCAGCACGGTGATGATCTGGGCGGCGTTCATGACTGGCTTGTTTATGGTCTACGCCCTTAACTCGTGGCTGACCAAGCTGATGGCGATGGCTGGTTTCAGCCTGGGCTCGGCGTTGAATTTTGTGATTGTGTTCAACGTGGGCGCCATCGTGGGGGCTATTGGTGGTGGCTGGCTGAGCGACAAGCTCAACATCAAGCACGTGCTGGTAGGTTTCTACATCGTCGGCGCCATTGCGCTGACTGTCTTGGGCTATACGCGCTCAACGACGTTATTGTTTCCGGTGGTATTCGTTGTCGGGGCGTCCACCTTGGGTACCCAGTTGCTGGCCTATGCCTATGCGGGTGATTTCTACCCCTCAACGATTCGTTCGACCGGCGTGGGCTTTGCGTCGGGGGTCGGTCGAATCGGCGCCATCGTTGCCCCGGTTCTTATCGGCTGGCTGGTGTCATTGAACCTGCCGCTCGAGAAAAACTTCATGGCCATCAGCCTGGCTGGCCTGATTGGCGCGGCCGCGGTCACCCTGATCAATCAATCGCGCGCTGACTCTACACACGTTCGAAAGGCAACGGCCCTCACGCACTGACAAGCGTTGCGTATCCCCTGTACCCGAATCTGTAAGCCATAAGGCCTGAAAATGAACCGCTTATCCCAGCCGCCAGTACCAGCTGAGCTACTTAGCCAGACGATTGATTGGGCGATCGCTTCACGACGCAGCATTCGGGCGTATCTGCCCACGCCTGTACCACGGGAAGAAATCGAGGCGATCCTGGACGTCGCCCGTTTTTGCGCGACAGGCGTGAACATGCAGCCTTGGCGTGTCCACGTAATCACCGGTGCCGCCAAGGCTCAGGTTTCAAAGGCTATCGCTGAACTGGACAACGATCCGTCGCTCAGCGGTGACCTTGAAGACGCCTACGAGTACTACCCACGAGAATGGACATCGCCGTATGTGGACCGGCGCAGGAAAGTGGGTTGGGACCTCTATGGCCTGCTGGGCATCGCCAAAGGTGACAAACAGCGCATGCACGCTCAGCACGGACGCAACTACCGTTTCTTCGATGCGCCTGTCGGTTTGCTCTTCACCATTGACCGGGTGCTCAAGGAGGGGAGCCTGCTGGACTACGGCATGTTTTTGCAGGCGGTGATGGTGGCGGCGCGAGGAAGGGGGTTGCATACCTGCCCGCAGGCAGCCTTTTTGAAGTACCACGAGGTTATTTCCAACGCGCTCGAGATTCCCGCCGAACAGATGCTGGTATGCGGAATGAGTCTTGGCTACGCCGACGAAAACAGCATTGAAAATACGTTGGTGACTGATCGTGAGCCCGTGAGCGCGTTCACTACGTTTCATCACAATAATAAGGAGTCAACACCATGAAGCCTGGTGCCTACGAGAATGGGTTGGAGCAATCCAAGGCCAACTATCTGCCCCTGACACCCCTTGGTTTTCTGGATCGCGCGGCCCTTGTCCACCCGGACCGGGTCGCCGTGGTGCATGGTGACCTGCGCAGAACGTGGCGCCAAACGCGCGAACGCTGCTATCGGCTCGCCAGTGCGCTTTCCAACGAGGGCATGGGGGCAGGGGACACGGTGTCGATCCTGTCCCCCAACACCCCTGCCATGCTCGAAGCCCATTTTGGCGTGCCGCTTTGCGGCGCGGTGCTCAATACCGTCAACTACCGCCTCGATGCGGAAGGCGTGGCATTCATCCTGCGTCATGGGGAATGCAAGCTTCTGTTGGTGGATCGCGAGTTTGCGGCACTCGCGGTTGCCGCCCTCGAACGTCTCGAGCATCCACCCGTGGTCATCGACATCAATGATCACTTGGCGCCCCTGGGCAACAGCATTGGCGATGTCGACTACGAAACCTTTATCGGCCGCGGCAGCCCGGATTTCCAAGGCGTGTGGCCCAGTGATGAGTGGCAGCCCATCGCACTCAATTACACGTCCGGCACCACAGGCGATCCGAAGGGGGTCGTGGCCAGCCATCGCGGTACCTATCTCATGAGCATGCTGCAGATGACCAACTGGCCCCTTTCCCGGGCGCCACGGTACCTGTGGACATTGCCTATGTTCCACGCCAACGGCTGGTGTTTTACCTGGGCTATCACTGCCGCTGCTGGCACCCACGTGTGTTTGAGGAAGGTCTCGGCAGAAGCGGTGTTCGATGCGATCGATACCCAGGGTGTCGATCACTTCTGCGCGGCACCGATTGTCATGGCCATGATCGCCAACTCAGCCGATCGTCCCCCGCTTGAAACGCCGGTTCGCGTGCTGACGGCGGGCTCTCCGCCTCCGGCAACCGTGCTTGATGCCGTCGTTTCCTTAGGCTTCGACGTTGACCATGTGTACGGCATTACCGAAGTATCCGGCACACCGATCAGCTGCGTCTGGCAGGACGGTTGGAACGCGCTCGCGCAGAGTGACCAAGGCGCCTTGCGCGTACGCCAGGGCGCTCGCGCGGCTGGATTTGAGGGCCTGATGGTGGCTGACGCTGAGACCCTGCAGCCGGTTCCAAAAGACGGCCACACCACCGGAGAACTGCTGCTCAAAGGCAACACCGTGATGATGGGTTATCTGAAAAACGAAAACGCGACGCGCAAAGCCTTTGAAGGTGGCTGGTTCCACACCGGTGATGTCGCAGTGGTGCACCCTAACGGTTACATACAAATCACCGACCGCTGCAAGGACGTCATCATTTCCGGAGGAGAGAATATCTCGTCCGTCGAAATCGAAGAAGCCATCCACTGTCATCCGGCTGTTTTGCATGCAGCCGTCGTCGCGCAACCTGATGACATATGGGGCGAGGTGCCGTGCGCGTTTATCGAACTCAAAGGCGGGGCTGAGCGGCCTACCGAAGCCGACATGATCGCGTTCTGCCAAGCGCGCCTTGCCCGCTTCAAATGTCCTCGCAGAGTGATCTTCATGGAATTGCCCAAGACCGCGACCGGGAAAATCCAGAAGTTTCTTCTGCGAGAACAGGCCGGCAGTCGCGATGCAATTGTGCGTTTAGCATCGAGTGGTTGAACCGGGTTCAGTTCGCCCAAGGCGGTCGGGCTCAATCGTTGATATTCCCACCGCATCTTCATCGAGCGTTTCGCATCCAACTCACACGCTGCCACCCATCAAGCAGTGAGCACTCATGCACACTACAAAAACAAAGGGCGCCCACAATGTCGAACAAAAACAATAAACTGTGGTTGGTTTTAGCTATTGCTTCCCCAGCATCCGTGGCATACGCCGACATCGTAAAGGATGCAAAAGGAAGTCTGGAACTCCGTAATTTTTACTACAACCGCGATTACCGAAACGACGGGGCAACCCAATCGAAGCGGGATGAATGGGCTCAAGGTTTCATTCTTAATCTGCAGTCAGGCTTCACCGAGGGCAGGGTTGGCTTCGGTATCGATGCCCAAGGCCTTCTAGGTGTGAAGCTGGACTCGAGTTCGGATCGAACGGGTTCTGGACTCCTCGCCTACGATTCCCAGCGGAACGTCGAAGACGAGTACGCAAAGATGACCTTGACCGCGAAAGCGCGTATGGGGCGAAGTGAATTGAAGATAGGCGGGCTCAGCCCGCTGATGCCCTTGCTATGGAGCAACAACAGCAGGCTGCTGCCGCAAGTGTTTCGCGGCGGCATGCTGGTATCCAATGACCTGGATCCACTCTCCGTGACTGCGATAAGAGTCAATGCCGTCAGGCAGCGTAACTCCACTGACTTCGAGTCTCTAACCACATTTGGCTATCGGGCTATCGAAGCCGATCACTTCAACTATCTTGCTTTCGACTATAAGGCTCTACCCACGCTGACGCTCAGTGCGCATGCCGCACAGCTTGAGGATCTATATCGGTCGAATTTCTTTGGCATGAAGCTGAACCAACCCATCACGCACGGTAGCGTTATCGCAGACATTCGCCTGTTCGATGCGAAAGAAACCGGAGATAAGAATTTAGGGGAGGTGGACAATCGGACACTGAGTAGCTACTTCGCTTACAGCCTTCAAGGTCATACCTTGGGTGGTGGATATCAGAAAGCATGGGGCGACACCCCGTTCGCCTTTGTTAATGGAACGGACACCTATCTGTTCGCTGAGTCGCTCGCGAGTACATTTACAGCGCCCAATGAACGTATCTGGTTCGCGCGCTATGACTTCGACTTCGTCGCCGTTGGCGTGCCCGGGCTTACCCTCGGCCTCAAGTATGTGAGCGGTCAGGACGTTGACCCAACGCTGCTGACGACACGCCAAGCGGCTGCGTTGAGAGCGGAAGACGAAGAGGGGAAAGAGTGGGAGCGTGTGACTGACCTTACTTACGTTGTGCAAAGCGGCCCGGCGAAAGGTGTCGCCGTGCAGTGGAGAAACTCGACCAATCGCTCGACCTATGCCGACAGCGCGAACGAAAACCGCCTCATCGTTCGTTATACGGTGAACTTCTAGTCGAGCATCGGGCGCTTTCCTCAGTCGGCTTCTTCAATGGTTTTTTCTGGGATGCCTGGCTTTCATCGCCGCGTTCAGCAGCTTTGATGCGCACAACAAGAGGTTCATCCCGCAGCTGTTGTAATCGGGTCATACAACGACAAGCGCCGCTGCTCCCTGGTCGGGACAGCGGCGTTATTGTCTAACGTTTGCGGCTATTTGTAATGTTGCTCAAACACCGCCAACTGCTCGGGCTTGATCAACTGAAAGGGCACCCAGACGTCCGTTTCCACCGGTTCTCCCTTGATCATCTTGAGTGCGGCCTGTACCGCGCTGGTCGCCTGGGCCTTGGGGTCTTGGAACACCGAGGCGACCAGCATCCCGCGCTTGATCGCCGCCAGGCCGTCGGGCAGGCCGTCGATACCGACGATGGCGACCTCGCCCTTGGCTTTGCCGGCCTGCTGCAAGGCCATGGCCGCACCAATGGCCATCTCGTCGTTGTTGGCGACGATGGCGTCAAACCGACTGCCGGCCAGCAACCAGTTACTGGTCAGGTCCATCCCTTTGTTGCGCTGCCACTCGGCACTTTGCTGCTCGACGATCTTGATCCCGGGATAGTCCTTGAGCACCTGTTTGACGCCTTCGGTGCGGTCGTGGGTGGCGTTTTGCGCCAGGTCGCCCATGATGATCGCCAGGTTGCCCTGGCCTGCCGCCGGTTTCGCGCTGTCGATCATCCTGGTGGTCAGCCTGCAAGTGCTGTTGTTCGGTATCAACCCGTGGATGGCCTTGTTGACCATTCCCCTGGCGATCTGCCTCGCGGCGGTGGCGGCCCGGGTGGTCGGCGCCACGGGTATTCCGCCGATCGGGGCCATCGGGCAATTGTCCCAACTGAGTTTCGGCATCGTCGCCCCGGGGCAGGTGCCGATCAACCTGATGAGCGCCAATACCGCCGGTGGTTCGGCCGGGCAGTGCACCGACTTGATGAACGACTTCAAGGTCGGCCGGGCGATTGGCGCCACGCCGCGCAAGCAATTGATCGCCCAGACCCTGGGCATTTTCATCGGTAGCATCGTCGGCGTGCTGGCCTATCTGGCCCTGATCCCGGACCCGCAAACCATGCTGCTCACCGAAGAGTGGCCGGCCCCGGCGGTCGCCACCTGGAAGGCCGTGGCGCAAACCCTGACCCTGGGCCTGGATTCGCTGTCAGCGAGCATTCGCTGGGCGATTTTCATCGGCGGCCTGGTGGGTTTGTTGTTGGGGATCCTCGACAGCCTGCTGCCGGCGCATCGGGCCCGCTACCTGCCGAGCACGGCGGCCTTGGGCCTGGCCTTCGTCCTGCCGGCCTCGGTGTCCCTGATGATGGCGCTCGGTGCGGTGCTGACGTGGCTGGTGAGCTGTCGCTGGCCGAGCCTCACCGAACGCTTCGCCATTACCGCGGCGGCGGGGTTGATTGCCGGGGAGAGCATTACCGGGGTGGGGGCTTCGTTGTGGCAGATGCTTGGCAATGGGTGAGGGCGACCTCAGTTATCAGGAAACGGCAACGACAGAAGCCAGGCACTGAAGGCCTTCAACGCCGGCAGGTGTTGGTATCGGCTCGCGTAGACAAGGTAATAGCGGCGTCCGCTTTCCATCGGTTCAAACAGCGCTACCAGGTCGCCGCTCTTCAGCTCATCCTGGACCAGGATTTGTGGAACCAGCCCAATCCCGATCCCCGCCGACACGGCTTGGATCAGGTGGGCAGTCAGCTCGAAGCTCGGGCCGGATCGCATGTTGCGGTGGTCGACGTTGTGCTTGTCGAACCAGTCCGGCCAGGCTCCCGGCCTTGATACGACGTTCAACAAGGCATGCTCGGCAACGTTCGCCGGCGACATGGCGCGGTACTCGGGCAGTGCGGTCGGGCTGGCGATCACCACCAGCTTTTCCGTGAGCAACTGATGTGCAATGTAGCCAGGCCACTCCCCCGAGCCTGCGCAGATGATCGCATTCATGTCGTGGGTGGAGGATTGAACGTCCTCGCGGATGATCCTCGAATGTATGTGCACCAGCAGGTCCGGATGCTTGGCATAGAATTCATGCATCCGCGGCAGCAGCCATTTGGAACCGAGGGTTGGCAGCACGGCCAGGTTCAATGGGCCGGTGTCGCTCTTGTAGGCGATGGCCTGCAACGTTGCGCTTCGAATACGCCCCAACGCGGCCGCCAACTCGTGCTGATACAGCGCGCCGGCGGCGGTCAGTTCAATCTTTCGGCCTTCGCGGCGGAAGAGTTCGATTTCAAGTTGCGCCTCCAGGGTCTGCACCTGCCGGCTGACGGCGCTTTGCGTCAGTGCCAACTCTTCCGCGGCCTTGGTGAAGCTGCAATGGCGTGCGGCGGCCTCAAAGGCAACCAGCAGCGACATCGAGGGCGTCAGTCGTCTAGGGTTCATTCATAAAACTCATGTAAAAACAGCAGGAATTACGTTTGCTCCGACCGTATAGGCAGGCAAGAATCATGAAAACCTTATGCAGCTGCTCGATACGTCCTGTACTGAGCATACGTAATGTGAATGCATAGATTAGCTTTTCAGCCTGTAGGAATACATCATGATTGCCCGGTTATCGCCTCCTGAACCCCAGAAAGCGACCTATGACGCTTTTCTGAATGCGCTCCAAGTGGCGGGGTTCCAAGGCGAGATTGCCCGCGACCATGGTGACCGGACGGTATTGGCCACCGACAATTCCATCTACCAGCGCCTGCCCCAAGCGGCGGTATTTCCCCTGGATGAACAGGACGTGATGATCCTGTCGCGCCTGGCCGCCGAACCCGCGCACCGTGCGATCGTGCTCACGCCGCGCGGTGGCGGTACCGGCACCAACGGGCAATCGCTGACTGATGGTGTGGTGGTCGACCTTTCCCGCCATCTGAACAAGATCCTGGAAATCAACGTCGAGGAACGCTGGGCCAGGGTACAGAGCGGCGTGGTCAAGGATCAGTTGAACGCAGCGCTCAAGCCCTACGGTCTGTTCTTTGCCCCCGAGCTCTCGACGTCGAACCGCGCCACCATTGGCGGCATGATCAACACGGACGCGAGTGGCCAGGGCAGTTGTACCTACGGCAAGACGCGCGATCACGTGCTCGAGCTTTCGACGGTGTTGCTGGGCGGTGATCGTCTCACCAGTTCAGCCGTCGACGCCGCGCTGTTGCCGGCGCTGGTCGAACGCCGGGATCGGGTGGGGGAGGTCTACCAGTGTGCGGTGGACATCGCCGATACCCAAGCCGAGCTGATCAGGGACACCTTTCCGACACTCAACCGTTGCCTGACCGGTTATGACTTGGCCCATCTGCGCGAAGCCGATGGGCGCTTCAATCTGAACAGCGTTCTTTGCGGCTCCGAAGGGTCCCTGGGCTTCATCATCGAGGCCAAACTGAACGTCCTGCCTATCCCGAAATACTCCATCCTGGTGAACGTGCGTTACGCTGGCTTCATGGATGCCTTGCGTGACGCGAAGGCGTTGATGGCAATGAAGCCGCTGTCGATCGAGACCGTGGACTCGAAAGTGCTGATGCTGGCGATGAAGGACATCGTCTGGCACGGCGTCGCCGAGTATTTCCCTGAAGACCCTGATACGCCGACACTTGGGATCAACCTCATCGAGTTCAGCGGGGATGACGAAGCGGCGGTTCAGCAGCAGGTTCATGAGTTCGTTCGGCACCTGCAACGCGATACTTCCGTGGTCCGTTTAGGCCACACACTGGCCATCGGCGCCGATGCGCTCAAGCGTGTCTATGCGATGCGCAAGCGCGCCGTGGGGTTATTGGGCAACGTCAAGGGCGAGGCCAGGCCCCAGCCCTTTGTCGAAGACACCGCTGTTCCACCCGAACATCTGGCGGACTTCATCCAGGCGTTCCGTGCACTGCTCGATCGCCATGGCCTGCAGTACGGCATGTTCGGTCACGTCGATGCCGGGGTCTTGCATGTGCGACCGATCCTCGACATGAAGGACCCGGCCCAGGCCGCCTTGATCCGGCCGATTTCCGATGCGGTCGCGGCCTTGACGCAACAGTACGGCGGACTGTTGTGGGGCGAACATGGCAAGGGCTTGAGGTCGCAATACGTGCCCGATTACTTCGGTGATTTGTACCCTGCACTGCAAGCGCTGAAGGCGGCGTTCGATCCATTCAACCAACTCAACCCAGGCAAGATCGCCACCCCGAACACGCTGCCCGGCGCTCGATTGACCCGCGTCGATGAAGTGCAAATGCGCGGTGCCCTGGATCGCACCATCGATGAGCGTGTCTGGCAAAGCTATGACACGGCGGTTCATTGCAATGGCAATGGCGCGTGCTACAACTTCGACCCTGATGACGCCATGTGCCCGTCCTGGAAGGCGACGCGCAATCGCATTCACTCGCCCAAGGGGCGGGCGTCGCTGGTCCGCGAATGGCTGAGGTTGCAGGGCGAGCAGGGTGTCGATGTACTGGCGGCCAGCGAGCGGGTTCGAGGGGCTGGCGGGGCGCCGAGCGTTGCGCGCCGGGCCGTGAATAGCCTGGCCCGGAAAATGGGGCAGCCGGATTTTTCCCATGAGGTCTACGAGGCGATGAGCGGTTGCCTGGCCTGCAAATCCTGCGCGGGCCAATGCCCTGTGAAAGTGAATGTGCCGGAGTTCCGCTCGCGTTTCCTTGAGCTTTATCACAGTCGCTACCTGCGTCCACTCAAGGACTACCTGATTGGCTCACTGGAATACACGGTTCCGTATTTCGCCAAGATGCCGCGGCTGTACAACTTCGTGATGAGTGCCCGGCCGATCCGCTGGGGGCTCGAACGAGTCGCTGGGATGGTCGATAGCCCGCTGCTCAGCCTGGTGGATTTTGCCGCTGTGTGCCGGCGCTGGAGCGTGGAGGTGGCAACTCCGGAACGCCTGGAAGCGCTTAGTGCTGAGCAGCGTGAGAAAAGTGTCATCCTCGTTCAGGACGCTTTCACCCGGTTTTTTGAAACGCCATTGCTCGTTGATTGGGTGGAGCTGATCTCGAGGCTAGGCTACCGAGTCTTCCTGGCCCCGTACGCGCCCAACGGCAAGCCGCTTCAGGTGCAGGGTTTCCTGAAAGCGTTCGAGAAGGCCGCCAGCTTCAACGGCCAGACCTTGCTCAGCCTCCAGCAGTATCGAGTGCCATTGGTGGGGCTCGATCCGGCGATGACCCTGGTCTATCGACAGGAATATGCCAAGACACTGGATGCCGGCAACGCTCCCCAGGTGTTGCTCGCGCAGGAGTGGCTGATGGATGCCCTGCCGGAAGATGCGGCAGTGGAGGAGGGAGAGCCTTACCACTTCCTGCCCCATTGCACGGAAAAGACCAATGAGCCGGGCAGCGTCGGGCAATGGCAGAAGATTTTCCAGCGCCTGGGCCTGACGCTTCACGTACAAGCCAGCGGCTGTTGCGGAATGTCGGGCACCTACGGGCATGAAGCGCGAAACGCTGGAACGTCCGACACGATCTACAGGCAGTCCTGGAAACCGCTCCTGCAGAAACTCAATCGGTCGGGCAGGGTGGTTGCCGATGGGTACTCTTGCCGCAGCCAGGTGAAGCGGCAAGAGGGTGTGACGGTGCTTCATCCCCTGCAGGTTCTGTTGGCGCGGGTGAAAGAGTAGGCACAGATCCCCCGTGGGAGCGAGCTTGCTCGCGAAGGCGGTGGATCAGGCAATGAAGTATTTGGCGGAGCGGCCTCATCGCGAGCAAGCTCGCTCCCACAGGGGGCTGGGTAAGGCCCGAGCCTTTCGACAGGCACAGATCCTTCCAATGAGGGCTGGGTATGGCCCGGCCTTGCGACTGGGTGAAGGCGTTGTCGAGGTCGCCTGGTCTCAGGACGCGTCCTGCTGATAGGTGCAACCTACGTAGAGATCGCTGTCCTTGTTTTCGGTGGAGACCACGCGCAGGGTCGCGCCGTTGTCGAGGTTGCGCTGGTAATCCACGTAGCCGTCGGTATCCAGCGTCTTTTCCAGTTTCAGGGCGCTGGCGAATTTCTCTGCGTCGGCCTTCGGGTTGCTGCTTTTGGCCTGGAGAAAGAAGCTGAAGCGGTCGGTCATCACCAGGGTGGTCGACGACACGCCGTGCACCGTCAGCGCCGGCGAGGCTTGCCAGGCGCCGCCGCCCCACGGGGTGTGCGCTTCATCCTTGGGGAGCGTCAGTTGCTCGGCGTCAACCAGGTTGTTGAACTCGCCCACCTGCTGCGCACTGGCCTGGCACTGCGCCAGTGCCTTGAACAGATCGCTGTGGCTCGGGCCAGCGGCCGAAACAGCGAAGGTGGACAGGCACCCGGCCAGGGCGACGAGACCAAGAGAGATTTTCATGCCTACATCCTTGTTCAGTTGAATAACAGGTGATGGATACCCGAAGTCAATGGCTGCAAGCATCGGATATTGCTGCCCGGCTGCACACGGGCCTGCGCTGCAGGTTGGAAGCTTGCCATTGCTGACTTGAATAGGCCATCAGGTTATCCCTGAGGGTGGACTGTCGTAGAAACACTTTTTTGCTCATTTCTGGCACCGGTAGTCGGCGAGATAACGGTCGGCATTACCAACCCACAGGCCACCGCAGCACTGACGGCCTGTTGGCGGCTTACCGAGCCCAGCTTGCGTCGCGCATTGAGCAGGTGGAAGTCGATGGTGCGTTCGGAGCAGGTCAGGATGTGGCTGATTTCCCAGGTGGTCTTTCCTTCGCTGGCCCAGTACAGGCAGTCCATTTCCTTGGGCGTCAGGTCCTGGCGCGCTTGGGCAGGCCGTTGCAGTTGATGTCGTATCCCGGCGAGCAGGTAGGGAATGAGCATGAACAGTTGATAGACGGCAGGGTTGGAAACCCCTTTCTGTTCGGTGATCTGTGTGTCGTCGAAGGCCACGCTCAAGGTTCCCCTGAGCATTTCGTAGCGCAGTGGGATGCTCACGCCGCTGCGCAGGCCGTGTAGCTCGCGTTGCTCCCAGAAATGCCGGGAGCGTCCCCGGGCGCGCCGTCGTTCGCTGTCCCAGAAAAGCGGCACCAGCTCGCGTCGACAGTGTCTGAGTATCGGGTCGATCTCGATCAACCCATCACAGCGGTAGTGTTCCAGCCAGCGTTTGGGGAAGGTGGTGATGAGACCGGCGAGAGGGTCGGTATCCCCCGGCGTTGCCGGCCCGAGGCTGATGAGGTAGCTGCCGAAGCCGAGTTGGCGCAGTACTTTGTTCAGCAGGCGCTCCCAATCGCAACGGTTGGCATCCTTGGCGAGGCTCGTGAAGGCGGTCAGCGTAGCAGCACGCTCGGCTTGGGTCCGGCCGCAGGCGGGGGAGTGGTGTTTGTCCATAAACGGATCGCTCTAGTTGTAGCAGGAATGAAACAGTCGGAGTACAGGAAGGAAGGGGCGCATGCCCCCTCCGGATGAATCACTTGTGCACGTGACACCGGATGAAGCTGCGGAACAGGTCCAGGCCGTTTTCGGTGAGGATGCTTTCAGGGTGGAACTGCACGCCCTCCACCGGCAGGTGGCGATGGCGCACGCCCATCACATAGCCGTCGTCCGTGGATCTGGACGTGATCTCCAGGCAGTCGGGTAACGGCTGCTCGCTGATCATCAACGAGTGGTAGCGGGTCGCCCTAATCGCATGTGCCTGGGTGTGGTCATAGACGCCCTTGCCGTCGTTCTCGATCGTGCTCACCTTGCCGTGCATCACGTGTGGGGCCCGGCAAACCTGGGCACCGAAGGCCAGGCCGATGGCCTGGTGACCCAGGCACACACCCAGCAGCGGCAGGCGTCCCTGAAAGTGCCTGATCACTTCGATGTAGCCCACATCGGCCGGATGCCCAGGCCCAGGGCCCAGCACGCAGAAATCCGGTGAGAACGCTTCAATGCGCTGGATGAGGTCCGGTATGTCGTGACGCTCGACGTGGGTTTCCAGCCCCAGTTGTTCCAGGTATTGGCTGATGATGAAGACGAAGCTGTCATAGGCGTCGATCAAGAATACTTTCACAGTGCGATCTCCTGGCCGGTCACTGCCCGATAGACGGAACCCATCTTGTACAGTGTCTCTTTCCACTCAAGCTCTGGCACCGAATCGGCCACCACTCCGGCGGACGCACGCAAGTGGTACGTACCCTCATCGAAGACCGTCGAGCGAATGCACAATGCGGTGTTGACGCTGCCATCGAAACCGACCAGGCCCAGGGCCCCGGCATAAATGCCCCGGCGGTTGCTTTCCATCCCTTCGATCAGCTCCATCGCTCTGACCTTGGGCGCGCCGGACATGGTGCCCGCGGGGAACGAGGCCTTGATCACGTCGAAGGCATCCAGGCCCGGGCGCAGCAAGCCGCGAACGTTCGACACCATGTGGTAGAGGTGCGAGTACTCTTCCACCAGCATGAACTCATCGACCTCCAGCGAGCCGGCCTGGCACACGCGACCGATATCGTTGCGACACAGGTCTATGAGCATCAGGTGTTCGGCGCGCTCCTTCTCGGAGCGGGTCAGCTCCAGGACCAACTGAGTCGGATCGACGCCAGGCTTCTTGCCCACGGTGCCGGCGATCGGGCGCATCTCGATCAAGTCGTCCTTGATCCTGACGAACAGCTCGGGGCTGGCGCCGATCAGGTCGATGCCGCCTACGTGGGCCAGGTACATGTAGGGGGAAGGGTTGCGCAGGCGCAGGTTCTGGTACACGTCGAACGGCGAAACCTGCGAGCGGATGCGAATCTCATGACCGAGCTGGATCTGGTAGACGTCGCCGGCGCGGATGTGCTCCATCGCCACTTCGACACGCTCGACGAATTGCTCCGGGGTCACCGTGCGCTCTTCCTCGAAGCCCTCGGGGTATGGTGGCGGGGCCAGTGCCTCGGATGCCGGGGTTGTGCTCAGGAAGGGGTAGTCCTCCAGCGTGCGGGGCGACCAGAGATCGTGGTTATTGATCAAGGTTTCGACGATGCCATTGCTGTGGAAATAAACCAGGGTCTGATAGACCGACAGGGCAATGAGCGGGTAGTCGTAGGTCTGTTTGGCCAGATCGGGAAGTCGCTCGATCAGGCGAACGCAGTCGTAGGAGAAATAGCCAAAGAATGCCAGGCTGGAAGGGGCATTGGATGCAGGTTGGAACGTTGCCTGGATCGCCCGGAGCAGGTTCCACGCAGCCTCGCTGTCGGGTAGATGGATCTTGTGTTCCGGATCGACCTGCATGCCCGCTTGCCGCAGGCTGGCGGACAAATGTTCACACAGGGCGGCGCAGCCTCTCAGTTGGGCCTGGCCCTCATTGATACACACTTCGAAAAGCGGTTCGAGCCCGACGATCGTCGCCCGGCGATCACGGCTTGGGCCGGACAGTGATTCAAGAATGAAAACAGACTCGCGACCCAGTTTTTCCAGTGCATTTGCATATATGCCAAGTGTATCCGTAGGTCGACGTTCTTCACGGCGAAGAACATTCACGCCAATTAAATTTTTATTCATGGTTAATACCATATTCAAGGTGTAACGATTCAGGCGCTCGATTAAGAGAGCGCCACGGGAATATAAAGCGCGCGGGCACTTTAAATACGAGTTGACGGATATTCTGAATAGACGGGACGGACGCTGTTCATGTCGCGCGCACTAAAAAGCTTGCAATGGATTGCAGCCAATTGTTGCGCAGGGCACAAGGCGCGAGCGCCTTCGATTTCAGAGGGGAAAGATCAGGACGTTGCTGGCAGGCAGCAGACAGGCTCCGGTCTTCGCTGGATTAGCGACGCCAGATATTGCTTTTGAAGATGGCCAGAATGGCCCGGGAACAGCTGTCGGGATAGCTGTGGGAGGAACTGATAGCAGAAAGGTGATAGTACATTTTTAGACATCCCAGTCTTGGCTAAGCACTGCGGGAATAATTGGCAGTGCGGCGAAATTACCAGTGTGCCCTAGGGCTGTCAACTGCTGAGGGCATATTAATCTTTCATTCATTTCTGAATGTCGACGGGGGCCCTACGCGTATGTAATCGCGCGTGCCTTTAACAAGAAACTCGTGCGCGCACAACTGCGAGATAGCGCAGCTGGGTATTTATAAGTTCTGTTACTAACGTAGCGGCCGTTGAGTTCCAGTAACCCATCAAACCTGAGCGGCTGAAATGAAAGAGCATTTAGAGACATTCAAGAAGCGGTACGACCCGATTCATCATGCCTATTGGACCGATGTCCTCAGTGACACCGAGCTGGCGGCCTGGCACCAACAGTCGCTTCCAGGCGTTTCTGGAGCGAGTCGGTTATGGCTTCCTGCGGCCTCGGGAGCGTCCGCTGCGCGACAAACTCGCGGCAATTGCGGTCGTCGGCCGACGCTATGGACACACGGCGGTTTTCTCCCAGGTCGCCCTGAACGTGCTGCCCAACAAAATGATTCTGGTCGGCTCGGGATTTCCGCCGTTCTTCCAGACCCTATCTTGAACGGGGCGCCAATGTGGTGGCGGCCATCACAGGGTTCATTGCAACGTCCAGAGGGCAGGAGGAATCGATCAAAGCCTGGCCGCCAAAGTCCCCTTTCTGACCTCCCATAGCCTCAACAGCCGGGTATAGCTGCCGTAACGTGCACTTGACTGCGCGCGAAGGAGCGTCCTGATGAACCGTAGAACCTTTATGCTCGGCACCGTGGGAGTGGGGGCGTTGATGGCAGGGGCGGGCGCGCTGTTGCGTCCGAGCGACCGGGGCAGTCCCTACAACGAGTACTTCCGCGCGCTGAACCAGGAGCTGAAGGTCCATGGGCCGATGCGGCCGGTGATGCTGATCGACCTCGATGGGCTCGATCACAACATCGATGTGGTCATGCAATCGGTCAAACGTGCCGGCAAACACTTGCGCCTGGTGGAGAAGTCCCTGCCGTCAGCGGGGTTGTTGGCGTACATCGCCAAACGGACCGATAGCCAGCGGCTGATGTCCTTTCACCAGCCATTCCTCAATCAGGATGCGGTGACCTTTCCCGAGGCCGACCTCTTGCTCGGCAAGCCTTTACCGGTACGCTCGGCCGAGGTGTTTTACCAAACCCACAAGGGAACCTTCGACCCTTCCAGGCAACTGCAATGGCTGCTCGATACCCCCCGGCGGCTGATGGATTACCTGGCATTGGCGCAGGGCCTGGGCATCCGGCTGCGGGTCAATATCGAGCTGGATGTCGGCCTGCATCGCGGCGGAGTCGCTGACCAGGCGGTGCTCGGCGAGATGCTGAGGCTGATCAGTGCCCATCCGCAGCATCTCGAATTTTCAGGCTTCATGGGTTATGACCCGTTTGTCGGCATGGGCGTGCCCCGGATCCTCGGTTCGTCCCAGGCGTTGTTCGACCAGGTGATGGTCATTTACAACGGTCATGTGAACTACGTACGTGAGCATTTTCCGGCGCTTTGGCACGACGGGCTCACGCTCAATACCGCCGGCAGCCCCAGCTACCGCATACACGAACAGGAGCGCTTGAGCAGCGAGGTCTCGGTGGGGACGGCGTTTCTCAAGCCGACCCATTACGACTTGCCATCGCTGGCCGAGCATGTGCCGGCGGCCTTTATCGCAACGCCGGTGTTGAAGAGCACCGGGGCCGTCAATTTCCCCGCTTTGGATGACAAGTCCCGATTGTTCTCCTGGTGGAATCCGAATCAGCGCGGAACCTTCTTCATCTATGGCGGCAACTGGATGGCCGAGTTCGAGTCCCCCTCGGGGCTGCAAAGTAACGAACTCTATGGCCGCAGTTCCAACCAGGAAATGGTCAACGGCTCACCGGCCGTGGGGCTGAACGTGGAGGACCAGGTGTTTTTACGGCCGACCCAGACTGAGTCCGTGCTGCTGCAGTTTGGCGACTTGCTGGCCGTGCGCGGGGGGAAGATTGTCGAAACCTGGCCGGTGTATTGATTGGCGCTTCACCGGCGCAACCCTCCATCGTGCTTGGCCGGCAAAGCGATTGCTCAAAGCCTGCCGCGCAACAGAAACAGCACCAGCGCCACCAGGCAGGCCGTCGCCTGGATCCCACCCAGCGTCGTGACCGGTGCGAAGCTCAAGACCGAGGCCAGCCAGGTGGTCAGCGCAGCCGCGCCCATGGAGAGAAAACCCAGCAGTGCGGAGGCCATCCCGGCTTCTTTGCCGAAAGGGCCCATGGTGATCGCCGTGCCCAGCGGATTGGCCAGGCCCATGCCCCAAAGGAAAGTGACCATCGAGAGGGCATACCACCACAGGCCAGGCACGGCCGGACCTACCAGAAGCAGGCCACCGCCGATCATGGCGCAGGCGATGCCCAGGAGCGTGATGACTTGAGTGCCATGACGATGGGCCAGGCGGGGGGCCGCCATGCCGGCGGCGAACACGACGAATACCGTAGAGGCGAAATACAGGCCGGTCTGCACCGACGTCAGGCCGATGCCTTGCATCAGGATGGCGGGCGCCGCCGCGAACGAGGCGAACAGGCCGCTCATCAGCAGGCTCATTGAGAGGGCTGGGAGGATGAAGCGCTTATCCAGTACCAATCGGCGATAGGCGAGTACCACGCTCTTGGCCGAGTGGGGCGCCCGGCGATCGGCGGGATGGGTTTCTCCGAGGTCGCGCACGTAGAAAAACGCCAGTACCACGGCGGCCAGTCCCACCAGGATGAAGATGGCACGCCAGCCGAGCGTGACGGCCAGTATGCTGCCGGCCAACGGCGAAAACCCCGGCGCCGCGGCGGTGGCGATCATCGTCAGCGACAGGGCGCGGGCGAGCGTCTCGCCTTCGAACAGATCCCGAGCGATGGCGCGCGACAGCACCGAGGCCGCGCACACGCCCAGCGCCTGCACGACGCGTCCGGCGATCAGCACATCGAGGGTGCTGGCCAGGCCGGCGACGACGGTGCCGACCACGAACACTGACAAGCCGCCCAGCACCAGTTTCTGGCGTCCGTAGCGGTCGGCCAGTGGCCCGACCACCAGTTGGCCCAAGGCGAAGGTGATGAAGAAACTGGACAGCGTCAGGCCGAGCTCGCGAGCGGTCACGCCCAGGTCTTCACCGATCGCCGCAAAGGCCGGGAGGATGATGTTGGTGGAGAGCATGCTGATCGCCGCCAGGCCCGCGAGCAGCGCCACGACTTTGCCGGTCAATGGTTGTGTGGAGGCGTGCGGTTGCCTATCGGTGATCGCCAATGAAGGTCTGGCTTCCATACGTCATCTCCTGCGCGGGTGGAGGGCGTGCCTCGACCTGAGTCTGCGGCCCGTGGCGGTTCACATGATGGTCATAATATTCGACCAAATATGATGATCATCATCTCAGGCGTCAAGCTAAATATTGGCGGTTCGAATTTCGTGACAGGAATCATCCGCGCGCTGTCTGCCACCGGACAGTTGATCAACAAGGTTGTCACCATGCAGGCATTTCCCGTGAACGAATGCATGTCTAACTTGCTGTAAATAAAAGACTTATTACTTGGCACGAATCGTGTTGATAGAGCAGTAAGAAGCACTCGGAAGGGGTGCTGAATCTATCGAGCAGGAGTTCCCATGCCACGTGAAATTCGATTGAATGCCTTTGAGATGAACTGTGTGGGTCACCAGTCGCCCGGTCTCTGGAGGCATCCCAAGGATCGCGCCTGGCAGTACAAGGACCTGGATTACTGGACCGACCTGGCCAAGCTGTTGGAGCGCGGCAAGTTCGACGGCATCTTCATCGCCGATGTGATTGGTATCTACGATGTGCTCGGTGGCAATGGCGATGCGGCCATCCGCCAGGCGACGCAGGTGCCGGTCAACGATCCCTTGGCGTTGATCACGCCGATGGCGCTGGTGACCGAACACCTGGGCTTCGGCCTCACCGCCTCGTTGACCTTCGAGCACCCTTATCCCTTCGCCCGTCGCCTGTCCACGCTGGACCACCTGACCAAGGGGCGCATCGGTTGGAACATCGTCACCTCGTACCTCGACAGCGGGGCGCGCAACCTCGGGCAGAAAGCCTTGAGCGATCATGATGCGCGCTATGACTACGCCGATGAATACCTGGAGGTGCTCTACAAGTTGTTCGAAGGCAGTTGGGAAGAGGGCGCGGTGGTGCGCGACCGTGAGCGCGGCATCTTCAGCGACCCGAGCAAGGTCCATGAGATCCGTCACCAGGGCAAGCACTTCCAGGTGCCGGGCATCCACCTCTGCGAGCCGTCGCCGCAGCGCACGCCGGTGCTCTATCAAGCGGGAGCGTCGAGTCGTGGCAAGGACTTCGCCGCCGGCCACGCGGAGTGTGTGTTCGTTGCCGCGCCGTCCAAGGTGATCCTGAAGAAGACCGTGGCCGATATCCGCCGGCGTGCTGCCGAAGCCGGACGCGATCCACGCAAGGTGCTGATCTTCAACCTGCAGACGGTGATCGTCGACGAGACCGACGCCAAGGCGCAGGCCAAGTGGCAGGAACTGAAATCCTACAGCAGCTATGAGGGCGCGCTGGCGCTGATCTCCGGTTGGACCGGTATCGATTTCGGTCAGTACCGGCCCGACCAGGTGCTCAAGCACATTCATACCAACGCCATCCAATCGGCCGTGGAAACCTTTTCTACCGCCGACCCGGACAAGCAGTGGACCGTCCAGGAGCTGGCCGACTGGGTCGGTATCGGCGGCTTCGGCCCGTTGATTGTCGGCAGCGCGCAAACCGTGGCCGACGAGCTGCAGGCCTGGGTCGAGGACACCGATGTGGACGGTTTCAACCTGGCCTACGCCTTGGCCCACGAAACCTTCCGCGATGTGGTTGAGTTGCTGGTGCCCGAGTTGCAACAGCGCGGTGCGTACAAGACCGAATACCGCCCCGGTACCTTGCGCGACAAGCTGTTCGGCGACGGTCCGCGATTGCCCGCTAACCACCCTGGCGCCGGCTATCGGGACTTGAAGCGCCTCGCCCCGCGCAGCCGCCTCGCTGAACCGGCCTTGGCCGGTGAGGAGTAAGCGCATGAGTGTCTACGAACTCAATTCGCCACTGCTCGACCGAGTCACGGACAGCGCCCTGGCGGCCTTGCAACGCTGGGCCAGGGAACGACCGACGCAGATCGCCCTGCGCCATCGGCGCCTCGGTCTCTGGAAGGCCTGGCGTTGGATCGATGTGCAGCGCGAGGTCGAGCGGGTGTGCGATGGCTTGCGCCAGCAGGGCTTCGCCCCTGGCGCGCGGCTGGCCCTCAGTGGTGCCTTCGAGCCGAGCCTGCTGATCCTGGCACTGGCCGCGCGCCAACTGGGTGGGCACAGCGTAGTGATCGACCGCGACAGCCGGGGTGAGGACCTACAACGTCAGCTACGCCTGACCCGCCCGGCGTTCGCCTTTGTCCAGCGTCGCGAAAGCGTATCGCACTGGCTGCAGTGCGGCCTGGACGAGGAGTGGCCGCTGCGGCTGTATTCGGCCCAGGTCAACGTAGCGAATCGTGGTCTGTGGCAGGTGCAGTCGCTGTCGGTGCTGTTCGTCACCGAGGCGCCGACCGCACAACGCCAGGGCTGGGCCGAGGACGCAGTGGTGTGGGTCGATGAAGGCACCGAGTGGCGCGATGGCCTGGCCCACTTGTTCAGTCGCTGGCTGGAGGGCGAAGGCTTGGCGTTTCCGGAAACGCGCGAGTCAGCCAGTCGCGATCGTCGCGAGATCGCCCCCACAGCCTTGCTGCTGTCCGCCGTGCGAGTCGAATCCCTGGCGGCGGAAATCGAAGCTCGCCTGCCACTTCCAGGCAGTTGGCGCCGACGCCTGTGCGAATGGACCCTGGACGATCCGCGGCGTGGCCTGCGCCGCTGGCTCAAGGCGCGGGTACGGCACCTGCTCGGCTTCCAGCGACTGCGCCGGATCGAAGTGCCGAGCGCGCCCGCAGACGCGGTGCTGCAAGGCCCCGCACGCCAATCGTGGTTGCAGGAGTACCTGGAGCGAGCGGCATGAGTGCGCTGCTGGAGGTGCGCAATGTGTCGCTGTCGTTCCAGGGCGTGAAAGCGATTTCCGACCTTTCGTTCAGCGTCAAGCTTGGCGAGATCTGCGCGCTGATCGGGCCGAACGGCGCGGGCAAGAGTTCGCTGCTGAACATCCTCAACGGCGTCTACCGGGCCGACGCCGGCCAGTTGTTCTTCGCCGCCGAACCGTTGCGCCGCCCGCATCCGCTGAAGGCGGCGCGACTCGGTATCGGTCGGACGTTCCAGAACAATGCGCTGTTCAAGAAAATGAGCGTGGTGGACAACCTGCTCACCGGCCTGTCGCGCTTCCAGCGGACGTTTTTTCTCGAACAGGCCTTGGGCTTGCCGCGTGCCCGGCGCGAGGCGCGGGCGTTCGCCGAGCGTGCCGAGCAGGTGCTGGAATTTCTCGAGTTGCAGGCCTGGCGCGACGTCGCCGTGGGCAGCCTGGCCTACGGCCTGCAGAAGCGCGTGGAGCTGGGCCGGGCATTGATCGCGCAGCCAACGCTGCTGTTGCTCGACGAGCCGATGGCCGGCATGAACGCCGAGGAGAAACAGGACATGAGCCGCTTCATCGCCGATATCAATCGTGATCTTGGCACCACGGTGATTCTCATCGAGCACGACATCCAGGTGGTCATGGGCTTGTCCAGCCATGTGGTGGTGCTGGATTACGGACGCAAGGTCGGCGACGGCTCGCCGGCCGAAGTCCAGGCCAATCCCGATGTGATCGCTGCCTACCTGGGGACGCCTCGCCCATGAACTTCTTTCTGGAAACCCTGATCGGCGGGCTGCTGGCCGGCACCTTGTATTCGCTGGTAGCCATCGGTTTCGTGCTGATCTACAAGGCCAGCGGCGTGTTCAATTTCGCCCAGGGCGCCATGCTGTTGTTCGCCGCGCTGACCTTCGTCAGCTTGCGCGAACAGGGCCTGTCCTTTGCCCTGGCGTTGCTCCTGACGGTGTTGGTGATGGTCGTCGGCGCGCTGTTGATCGAGCGCCTGGTATTGCGGCCGTTGGTCAACCGTTCGCAGATTACCCTGTTCATGGCCACCCTCGGCCTGTCGTTCATTATCGAAGGCCTGGCCCAAGGGTTGATGGGCGCCCAGGTGCGCGCCCTGGACCTGGGCATCGAGGACGTCCCGCTGTTCGTCGGCGAGATCATGATCAGCCAGTTCGACCTGATCGCCGCCGGGGTGTCCGCGCTGACCGTGGCGGTGCTGGCCCTGCTGTTCAACAAGACCCGCATCGGTGTTGCCCTGCGCGCCGTGGCCGACGACACCCGTGCAGCGCTGTCGCTGGGCATCAACCTCAACCGCATCTGGCAGATCGTCTGGGCCGTGGCCGGGGTGGTCGGGCTGGTCGCGGGGCTGCTCTGGGGCGCGCGCCAGGGCGTGCAGTTCTCGCTTTCGCTGGTGGTGCTCAAGGCGTTGCCGGTACTGATCATCGGGGGCTTCACCTCGATTGGCGGGGCCATCGTCGGCGGGCTGATCGTCGGCGCCGCCGAGAACCTCGCCGAGGCCTGTATCGGCCCGCTGATCGGCGGCGGCATCACGCCCTGGTTCGCCTATTTCCTCGCCTTGATCTTCCTCTACATCCGACCGGCCGGCCTGTTCGGCGACCGGATCATTGAACGGGTATGACGCCATGACCGCTACTGTTCCGCGCCTGACTGCCAGCTTCGACGAGGCGCCGCTGACCCTGGTGCGCCGGCGCTGGCGGCCGGGCCTGCTGCTGTTGCTGCTGGTGGCCTTTGTCGGCCTGCCGTGGCTGGGCAACGACTATTGGCTCAACGCGATCCTGATTCCGTTCCTGGTGCTGTCGCTGGCCGGCCTGGGGTTGAACCTGCTGACCGGCTACACCGGCCAGACGTCGGTCGGCGCCGCCGGCTTCATGGCGGTGGGCGCGTTCGTCACCTACGGCCTGCTGCTGCGCGTACCCGGATTGCCGCTGCCACTGGCGCTGATAGGCGGTGGTTTGATCGCCGGGCTGGTGGGGTTGCTGTTCGGCATCCCCAGCTCGCGGATCAAGGGCTTCTACCTGATGGTCACGACGCTGGCCGCGCAGTTCTTCCTGGAATGGGTATTCGCCAAGTTCCCCTGGTTCTACAACTACGCCTCGTCCGGCACCATCAGCGCGCCACGCCTGGAGCTGTTGGGCCATAACCTGACCACCCCAGTCGGTCGCTACCTGTTGACCCTCAGTTGCGTGGTGCTGCTGACCTGGATAGCAGCCAACCTGGTGCGCAGCCAGGTCGGCCGCAACTGGATGGCGATCCGTGACATGGACACCGCTGCCGCCGTGATCGGCATTCCTGTGGAGCGCTACAAGCGCCTGGCCTTCGCGGTCAGTTCGTTCTACCTGGGCATCGCCGGGGCGCTCTGGGCGTTCGCCTACCTGGGCACGGCCAGTGCCGGCAGCTTCGACATCAACCGCTCGTTCCAGATTCTGTTCATCATCATTATCGGCGGCATGGGCAGCATCGCCGGCAGTTTCATCGGCGCGGCCTTCATCAGCCTTGTGCCAATCCTGCTCAGCCATGCCGGGCAATGGCTGTTCAACGGCAACGTCGACGCCGGGCAATTGCAGAACCTGCAGAAGGTGCTTTTCGGCGGCCTGATCATCTGGTTCCTGATCAAGGAACCGGAAGGGCTGGCCCGCCTGCTTGGCGACTTGCGCGAACGCATCAGGGTCTGGCCGCTGCGGTTCTGAGCGCCGATCCACGACCCGACAGACCTTGACCCGACCCAGGGAAAGGAGGTTTCCAACCGCCGGCCATCATGACGTGGCCAGGCACTCAAACCGAGAAAAACAACCATGCATGCAACCCTCAAACGTCGCCTCGCCGCCATCGGCCTGGCACTCGGCGCCTGCGCGGCGCTGGTACCGGCTGCCCAGGCGGCCAACGAACAGTTCTTCCCGCTGGCCACCTACCGGGTCGGCGCCTATGCCTCCAGCGGTATTCCGGTGTGGGCCGGAATGATCGACTACCTGCGCTACATCAACGAGGTGGAAGGTGGCATCAACGGCGTCAAGCTGGTCTGGCAGGAGTGCGAGACCGAATGGACGGCGGAGAAGGGCATCGAATGCTACGAGCGCTTCAAGAACGGTCTCGATGGCGCGCCGGTGGCGGTCTATCAGCCCAACGGCGCACCGGCTGCCTACGCCCTCGCGGACAAGGCCGAGGCCGACAAGATTCCCTTGATCACCCTTGGCTATGGCCGTACCGAAGCCACCGACGGCAGGGTGTTCCCCTATAACTTCCCGGCCATGCTGACGTTCTACAGCGAAGCCTCGGCGTTCATCAACTACGTGGCCGAGCGCGAGGGCGGGTTGGACAAGCTCAAGGGCAAGAAAATCGCCACCGTCTACCACGACTCCGCCTACGGCCGGGAAACCCAGGGGCCGTTGGCGTTGCTGGCGCAGAAGTACGGCTTCGAGAACATCCAGATCGCGGTGGCCGATCCGGGTAACGAGCAGGCCGGGCAGTGGCGCCAGGTGCGGCAACTCAAGCCGGACTGGGTGTTCCTGCGGACCTGGGGCGTGTCCACGCCGGTGGCGATCAAGACCGCGGCACGTTTCGGCTACCCGGTGGAACGCATCGTCGGCGACATCTGGGCCAGTTCCAACGAAGACGTGCTACCGGCCGGTGAGGCGGGCAAGGGGTATCTGGCATTGACACCCTACCCGGGCGGCGCCGACTTCGACATTCACCAGCGCATCCGCCAGCACATCCTCGATACCGGCAAGAGCGATCTCAAGGATCCGAAGAGTTTTGGCAGCGTCTACTACAACTCCGGCCTGGTGAATGCCGCCATTGCCGTCGAAGCGATCCGCACCGGGCAGAAGCATTTCGGCAACCGTCCGCTCAACGGTGAGGAAGGTCGCTGGGGCCTGGAGCATCTCGACCTCAACGATGCGCGCCTCAAGGAAATCGGTTTTCTTGGGCTGATGCAGCCGCTGCGGTTGTCTTGCAGCGACCACGAGGGCGGCGGGGCGGCCAAGGTTCAGCAGTGGGACGGCCAGCAGTGGAACCTGATCACCGACTGGGTCCAGGCCGACCGCGCCACGTTGCGCCCGTTGATCGATGCCAAGGCCGCCGAGTACGCGAAAGAGAAGGGCGTGACCCCTCGCGATTGCACGGCGCAGTGACCCTGCACACGGCTTGGCAAATCGAAACACAACCGGGCGCGACTGCGCCCAAGGAGTAAACCATGACCATTGCGGCCCTTGCGGACGCCGAAAGCAGTGAGTTGCTGGCGGTGCAAGACATCGAGGTGATCTATGACGGCGCGATCCTCGCCGTGGCCGGGGTTTCCCTGCGGGTCGGGCAGGGCGATATCGTTGCCCTGCTCGGTGCCAATGGTGCGGGCAAGAGCACTACGCTCAAGGCCATTTCCGGGCTGGTCCAGGCCGATCGGGCGCAGGTCAGCCGTGGGCGGATTGTCTTCCAGGGACAGGACACCGCCGGGGTTGCAGCCAATCTGCTGGCACGCCAGGGCATTGTCCATGTGCTGGAGGGGCGGCATGTGTTCGCCCACCTGACGGTCGAGGACAACTTGCGCAGCGGCGGCTTCCTGCGCAAGCCGACGCGCCGGGAGCTGGAGCAGGATCTGGAGCGGATCTACGCCTGGTTCCCGCGGTTGAAGACCAAGCGCAAGACCCAGGCCGGGCTAACCTCGGGCGGCGAGCAGCAGATGCTTGCCATCGGCCGGGCCTTGATGACCCAGCCTCGACTGGTGCTGCTCGATGAACCCTCGATGGGGCTGGCGCCGATTCTCGTCGAAGAAATTTTCGCCATCGTCGCGCAGCTCAATGCCCAGGAGGGCGTGAGCTTTCTGGTGGCCGAGCAGAACATCAATGTCGCCCTGCGCCATGCCAGCTATGCCTACATCCTAGAGAACGGGCGGGTAGTGGGCGAGGGCAACGCCACTGAGCTGGCGGCGCGGGAAGACCTCCAGCATTTTTACCTGGGTGGCAAGGCCCGCTGAGGAACTGTTCGCTGGGCAACAGTTCACCGACAGTTTGCCGCTCACGGGGCTTTCAAACGTACCCGAGTATTTCTTCAAGGTATTGAATATAAAGCGTTTTTAATATTGGTACGGGCTGTGCTTTAGCGCTGGATGAACCCGTTATGCATGGAGTAGCACATGACCGTCTCACCGTCTTTCGATCTGCCTGGACAGGCTCATCCGGCACCGCGCAGTCCGGCCCACATCATCCGTAGCGACGCCGAGGCCATCGAGGTGGCGCAGCGCCTGGCCGAGGATTTCGCCCGCGAGGCGGCCTTGCGCGACCGCGAGCGACGGCTGCCCTGGGAAGAACTCGAACGTTTTTCCGCGAGCGGGCTGTGGGCGATCCGTGTGCCGAAGGCCTACGGTGGCGCCGAGGTGTCCTACGCCACCCTCAGCGAAGTGATCGCGATCATTTCCGCTGCCGATCCGTCCCTCGGCCAGTTGCCGCAGAACCATTTCGGTGTGCTCAGCAACCTCAGCCTGACCGGCAGCGAGGAGCAGAAGCGCCGCTACTTCGCCAAGGTGCTGCAGGGCTATCGTTTCGGCAACGCCTTTTCCGAAGCGCGCAGCCAGTACGTCACCACCTTCCAGACGCAGATCCGCTTCGACGGCGACACGGCCGTACTCGACGGCGAGAAGGCCTACTGCACCGGTGCGTTGTTCGCCCACATCGTGCCGGTCGCCGGGGTGGACGAGGCGGGGCACGTTCATATCGCCCTCGTTCCACGGGATGCGGCGGGCCTGACGGTGATCGACAGTTGGGACGGCTTCGGTCAGCGCATCACCGCCAGCGGGCAGGTGCGCATCGAAGGTGTAAAGGTACCGGCGAGCGATGTGGTGCCGGCCTGGAAGGCCTACGACCAACCCACCTCCGACGGCCCGATCTCGCAAATCATTCAGGCTGCGGTGGACACTGGTATCGCCCGGGGCGCCTTCGCCGAAACCTTGCGCGTAGCACGCCAGGCGCGGCCATGGGTGGACAGCGGGCTGCAACACGGCTGGCAGGACCCGCTTGGCCAGGCGCTGATCGGTGAGTTGGCCTGGCGCCTGCAAGCGGCCGAAGCGATTCTGCGTCGCGCGGCGCACGCGGTCGACCGGGCCGTCGCCGAGCCCAGCGAGGAGCGGGTTGCTGAAGCTTCGGTGATTGTCGGCCAGGCCAAGGTGCTGTCCACCGAGATTTCCCTGGAAGCTTCCAGCCGTCTGTTGGAGTTGGGCGGCACCCGCAGCGTCTCGGCCAGCCAGGGGCTGGACCGGTTCTGGCGCAATGCGCGGACCCACACCCTGCACGATCCGGTGCGCTGGAAGTATCACTTGGTCGGCAATCAACTGCTCAACGGCATCAAGCCACAACGTCATTCCTGGAACTGAGGTATCGCCATGTCCAACTTACATTCCCCCGGCCGTAGCGACCTGGCCCATGCTCGGCATGTCGAGGCTGCGCTGATCGACTATCTGCGTGCGCAAAGTGCCCGTCACGAAGCGCTGGTGATTGCCGCCGTCGGCGAACTGCGCATCCGCATCGACGCTGCTGACGCCTTGCTGGAGTACGCCGATGAGTCCCAGTCGGCCGCCATTGCCTTTCGCTTGGCTGCCGCCGAGGCGGCGCGCCTGGCGGGTGACGTGTACTTCGAACTGGCCGGCCGCAGCCTGCCGCGGCCCCTGCCACACAGCGCCGAACCGGCCTTGCTGACCCAGCGCCGGTTGCTGGGCGACCACTACCTCAACGGTGCCGCGTTGGCCGACGGACAAGGAGGGCAGGCTTGAGTCGATCTGATCGCTATTGGGGGTGGGGGCAGTGAATGGCGGGGCGTAGTGTCCACTCCCGGATTGAGCAGATCTGGCTGTGTTGAGGCGATGTGGCTGTCGAGGAAGTTCCTGTGGCGAGGGGATTTATCCCCGCAGGGGCGCGAAGCGGCCCTAAAGACTGGGCACGCGGTGTGTCAGGCCGGTTGAGAGGGACTGCTTCGCAGTCCAGCGGGGATAAATCCCCTCGCCACAAGGTCCAGGTTGTCTGGTCGGCTCAGGTCAACGCAAACAGCCGCCTGGCATTGCCGTGGAAGAACTTCTCCAACACCTCGTCTTTCAACCCCAGTTGCAGGGCGTCTTCGATGCTTTGACGGATCGGTCGGAAGGTGTAGGACGAGCCGAACAGCAACTGGTCGGCCAGGTAGCCGTTGGCCGCTTGCACGTAACCCTCGCTGCCCGGCTGGAACAGGTACATGTCCGGCACCAGGTGAATGTTTTCAAAGCGGAAAGCAACGCCGAGGGCCTGTTGCACGTTGGGCCAGTAGCCGTGGTAGACGACGATCGTCAGGTCCGGGAACGCACGGGCTACGGCCGCCAGGCGTGCCGGGTCGTTGTAGCTCGGGTCCGGGGTGGTCGGCCCACTCATCAGGAACAACGGGATACCGCGCTTTTGCAGGTGTTCGTAGAGCGGCCAGTACAGCGCATCGTCGGGGTGCCGGGCCGGCTCGGCGAAGCCCGGTTCCAGGTCGATGCCGGCCAGGCCCAAGTGATCGATCGCCCGGTCTATTTCCGCCAGGGCGCCTTCGATTCCTTGTAGCACCGGCTCTACCGAGCCGATGCCGATCAGCTCGTCGTGACCCCGAACGATTTCGTGGATGCGCTCATTCGGCAGGTGCTGGCTCGGTGTATGGCGGCCCACCACCACGGCTTTGTCCAGCCCGGCGTCACGCACCTCGGCGAGAAAACCCTCCGGTGTCAGCGAACGTTCGAAGTGATCGTCCGGGCCGCGAGTGCCGACGCGCCGGTTGAGCCAGCGCGCCACGGCGTGTTCGGGCGAGCCCGGGACCCCGCCGAAGAATGGGTGCAGGTAAGCCGGGCGACAACGCAGGTCGATGACATTCATGCGACTTTCTCCTTGCCGGCGCGAACGTCGAAGGCGCCGCCAGTGAAGGCGCCCTCCACGGTGACCTTGCTTTTGCCCGGTAACAACGGGAACACCAGTTCGGCGAAGCGGTAGGCCTCTTCCAGGTGCGGGTAACCCGAGAGGACGAAGCTGTCGACGCCCAGGTCGGCGTATTCGAGCAGGCGGGCGGCGACGGTTTCCGGATCGCCGACCAGTGCCGTACCGGCACCGCCGCGCACCAGGCCGACACCGGCCCAGAGATTGGGCGCCACTTCCAGCCTGTTGCGGTCGCCGCCGTGCAACGCGGCCATGCGCCGCTGGCCTTCGGAATCCATCTTGACGTAGTTGGCCTGGGCGGCGGCGATGGTGGCGTCGTCGAGGTGGCTGATCAACTCGTCGGCAGCGGCCCAGGCGGCTGCGCTGGTTTCCCGCACGATCACGTGCAGGCGCACGCCGAAGCGCACGCTGCGGCCATGCCTGGCGGCACGAGCGCGCACGTCGGCGATCTTCTCGGCCACGGCCGCCGGCGGTTCGCCCCAGGTCAGGTAGGCATCGACATGCTTGGCTGCCAATTCGTGGGCGGCCTCTGATGAACCGCCGAAGTACAGCGGCGGGTGGGGGTGTTGTACGGGTGGGAAGAAGTTCTGGGCGCCACGCACTTTCAGGTGCTTGCCGTCGAAGTCGACGGTTTCGCCCTGGAGCAGGCGGCGCCAGATGGTCAGGAACTCATCGGAGGCGGCATAGCGCTCGTCGTGCGTGAGGAACACACCGTCGGCTTCCAGTTCGGTGGCGTCGCCGCCGGGTACGACGTTGAGCAGCAGGCGGCCACCACTGGCCTGGTCCAGGCTGGCGGCCTGGCGCGCCGACGCCGTGGGGTTGCCCAGCGAGGTGCGCAGCGCCACCAGCAGCTTGATGCGCTGGGTCACCGGAACCAGGCTGGCGGCGGTCACCCAGGGATCCAGGCAGCTGGCCCCGGTGGGGATCAGCAGGCCATCGTAGCCGAGCTGATCGGCGGCCACGGCGATCTGGCGCATGTAGGCATTGGTCGCCGGTCGGCCACTGTCGGAGTGTCCCAGGTAACGAGTGTCGCCGGAGGTGGGAAGGAACCAGAAAATATCCAGGCTCATGGGGTTTGATCCTTGTGCGGTTGGGCGTATGGAAGGGCGCATGGGCCCTTCCGGCATCGCAACGCTTGGCATGTTGGGGCGTTGTCGGTCGCCCATGGGGGCGCCGCATCGCCTGGTTTTAGTTTGATCAGATCGACAGTTGCAGCGCCCGATCCGGGCGTGTTTGGATGTCCGGGCGACGTCGATTGACCACCAGCTCGCCAATGGCGATCAGTCGTGCTCGCGTGACGTTGCGACTCAGGCCCAGCAAGCTGGCGGTACGCACCTGGTTGCAGTGGCAGAAGCGGTAGGCGGCGCGCAGCAGGCTGTCTTCGACCTTCTCGTGGAGGCCGCCAGCCTGTTCTTCGAACAACCGGTGGAATGTGCGCAGCAGTTGTTCGTCAGCGCTCTCGCCGAGGGCGGCCTGCGCTGGCTCCTGGCGCTCGATGCGCAGGGACGATAAGCGCAAGTCGTCTTCCTGCACCAGACCGTTGCGGCACACCAGCAAGGTGTGGTGGATGACGTTCTCCAGTTCGCGGATGTTGCCCGGCCAACTGTAGTCCGCCAGTTTGCGCTCGGCTCCGGAGGTCAGGCGCACTTCGCCGTAGCCCAGGCGGTTGCAGTAGGTCTTGATGAAGTGACGGGTCAGCGGCAGGATGTCGCCTGGTCGTTCACGCAGCGGGGAGAGTTGCAGGCTGACCACGTCGAGGCGGTAATACAGGTCCTCGCGGAAGTGGCCGGCGCCGATGGCCTTGTCCAGTTGCACGTTGGTGGCAGCGACCACGCGCACGTTGATCGGGATGCTCTTGCGCGAGCCCAGGCGCACCACTTCGCGCTCTTGCAGCACGCGCAACAGCTTGACCTGGATGGCCATTGGCAGGTCGCCGATCTCGTCGAGGAACAATGTGCCGCCGTTGGCTTCCTCGAACCAGCCGGCCTTGGCGGCGAGGGCGCCGGTGAAGGCACCTTTCTCGTGGCCGAACAGCTCCGCCTCCACCAGCGATTCGGAAAAAGCCCCGCAGTTGACGGCGACGAAGGGCCCGGCGCGACGACCGCTGAGGTTGTGGATGTGGCGTGCGACCAGCTCCTTGCCCGTGCCGGTCTCACCAATGATCAGGACGCTGGCCTCGCTGGGGGCGACCTGTTGCACGTGGGCGAGCAGCGCCTGCGATCTAGGGTCTTCGAAGACCTGTGCGGTCGCCCGGATCGAGGTAGCCAGTGTCGGCGAAGGGGGGAGAGTCAGCAGTTGCATGGGCATCCCTATGAGTAGAAGGAGGGGGTGGGCCGCGTCTGGTTCAGTGCCCATTCACCCAGTTCGTGGAGTTTGTAATCCACGGGGTCGTGCAGGCTCTGGGTGCGCAGGTTGCGCCAATGGCGATCCAGGCGTAGCGAAGCATGGGTGGCGCGGGCGCCGGTGACTTCGAACAGGCGGCTACAGATATCCAGGCCGGTACGTACGGCGGCGACTTTGGCGGTGGCGATGGACAGCGCCAGTTGGGCGCGTTCCTCGGCACCCAGGGCGTGGCCCTTGTGCCAGGCCTCATCCAACTGGTCGGCGGCGCGTTCCACCAGCAGTCGCACACTTTCCAGGCCGACCCAGAACTCGCCGTAGTGGCGCAGTACATAAGGGTCTTCGCTGACATGCTGGGCCTTGGAGCGGAACCACGGACGGCCTTCCTTGAGGGTGTAGTGCCGGGCTTCTTCCAGGGCGCCTTCGGCAATACCGAGGAAGATGTGGGAGAAATGCAATTGCGCGATCAGCGGGCGCAGGCAGGCGAAAGGCGTACTCAGGGGGCCGGGGTCGAGCAGCAATTCGTTCTCTTCTACCCGCACCCGTTCGAAAGTGGCACTGCCGCTGTCGGTCTGGCGTTGGCCCATATTGTCCCAGTCGCCGTGCAGGGTGATGCCGGTGCGGCCACTGGGGATCGCGGCGATCAGCAGTTTGCCGCCAGCGCTTTCGTCGATGGCCGAGGCGATCAGCATTTCCGAGTCGCTGGCACCGGAGCAGAAGCTCTTCTTGCCGGAGAATTCGCGCCAGCCGTCGAAGGTCTTGACCACGGTACGGGTGTCCAGTGGGTTCAGCGCGTTGCCCCAGAACCAGTTCTTGCGAGCGGTCTGTTCGAACCAGGGTTGCCACTGATCGGGGCGCGAGAACAGGCGCACGGTGGCCAGCATCAGGTGCTGAAAACCGAAGACGTGGGCGATGGAACTGTCCACCTTGGCGAACTCGCGCACCACGCCAAGGGTTTCGCTCCAACTGGCCCCGAGGCCACCGAACTGGGTGGGGATGCTCAAGGCCAGCAGACCGCTCTGGCGTATGGCATCGCGTTGCAGTTTGGGCGTGCCGCCGGCCTCGTCGCGCTCGACGGCGGTTTCGGCGAACTCCGCAGCCAGGCGGCGGGCGGTCTGCAGCGGCGTCAGCACGGTGGGTTGTGGTTGGATTCTCATGCGATGTCCCTCGCAAAAACGCCTTCCAGGCAGATGCAATCGTGATTCATGCGGGCTCCTCAGGCGATCTTGCGCAAGGCGTGCGCCTGGCCGGCAAACAGGCGAGCGGCGCGTGCGGCCGCCAGCTCGATGCGCGACTGCAAGGTCGCATTGACGATGCGGTAGTCGGCGAAATCGGTCTCGCTGGCGTACACGCCGATGGGCAGGGTGAGTGACTGGAAGAAGCTGAACAGCGGGCGCAACTGGTGATCGAGGACCAGGGCATGGCGTTCGCTGCCACCGGTGGCGGCCAGCAGTACCGGCGTGTTGATCAGGGCGTCCTGGCCGACCAGATCGAACAAATGCTTGAACAGGCCCGGATAGGTGCCGCGATAGACCGGCGCGGCCACCACCAGCAAATCGGCAGACTCGATCAGGCGCAGTTCGTGCTCGACGGTTTCCGGAAGCTCCTTGCGCCACAGCGCACTGCCCAACGGACGGGCGATGTTGCCCAGTTCGATCAAGTGGGTGTCGATGACCAGATGCTGACCGAGCTCGCCCAGGATGGCTTCGGTCAATGCCAGTGTGCGCGAGGGGCGGGCGGTACCGCCGGAGACGGCGACGACTTTCAGTGGAGTGCTCATCCTAGGTGTTCCTGTTGGACTGTTGATCGAGGTACATAGGCTTGAGCAAGGGCCGTACCAACGCGAAAAGCCCAGCGTTTACTGGGCTTCGCGGGGAAGGGAGGGGGCGTAACTGTTGGTCTGGCGGATGAATTGTTGAATGGCTGTTGCCCAGGCAACAACCGAGCCGCTGTTTCTGGGGCAACAGTCTTCAGTGGCAACAGTCTTCAACCCTACAGGTCGTCCGCCATCGATGCTACAGTCCCGTCTTTGCAGGGGAGCGCGCGTCATGCGGAACGTGGTATTGGCTTTGACGATGGCGCTGCTGGCGGGATGCGCGACGGCCAACGAAACCTTTGGCATGGGGCAAATGTGCGGCCTTCATCCGTACTGCGGTGCGGCTACCGATATCGAGATCATCAAGGGCTCGACGAACGATAACGATGTGTATTCTCGCGCGTTGGCACCGTTTGCAATCGTTGACCTGCCTTTCAGTGTCGTGGCCGATACGTTGATTCTGCCCTATACGATCTTTCATATGAGGCCCGCGGAGGAGTAGGCCTCTCTGAATGATTCGAACCCGCTCCCTCGCCCCAGGGATTTAAACCCCTGCGACAGCCTCGCGAACGAAGTCTTCATAGGTGCGCAGCGGGCGTCCCAGAATCGCCTGGAGCCGTTCCACGGTGCCTTCAGCGGCCTGCATGCCAAACGTCTGGATACCGGACATCATCAAGCGCATGTCATAAGCCAGCCAGGCAGGACCATGCGCAGCCAACTGTGCTTCGAAGGCGACCACATCGTCACCGCCGTAGGCGATCTCGCGACCCAGGGCGGCGCTCCAGATTTTCGCCACGGCGGTACCGGTCAGTGCGTGCGGGCCGACCAATTCCAGGGTGACCCGGTCCAGGGCCGAAGGTGCCTTGTCGCGACGCAGCAACTCGGCAGCGGCGATATCGGCGATGTCCCGGGTATCGATCATCGACACGCCCGCCGAGCCGATCGGCATCGGGTACACCGAGTAATCCTGAATCGTCTGCCGGACCATGAATTCGTTTTGCATGAAGTAAGCCGGGCGCAGGATGGTCGCCGGGATGTCGAGGCTTTCGATCATGCGCTCGACCGTGTGCTTGCCGGTGAAGTGCGGCACGTAGGTGAACTTGTCGGCATGGATCACTGACAGGTAGACGATGCGCTCGATGCCGGCTTCGCGAGCGAGGTTCAAGGTGATGAGGGCTTGTGTCACCTCGTCGGGCGTCACGGCGTTGAGCAGGAACAGCGTACGCACCGATGCCAGTGCGCTGCGCAGCGAAGGGACGTCGGTGAGGTCGGCGACGACTTCAGTGACGCCCACCGGGAAACTGCCCTTGCCCGGCTGGCGCACGAGGGCCTTGACCTCGGCGCCTGCGCTGGCGAGGCGTTGAATGATGAGTGAACCGAGGGTGCCCGTGGCACCGGTAACGAGAATGCTCATTTTGAATCTCCTGCAAAGGGTGGATGAGTCAGAAAGTCCGCTAGGACCTTGTCGGCCCGTTGCGATGGAGAAACGATAGGGTGTTGCAGGAATAAATCGAAGACACCAGGATGTAGACACTCCGTTGCAAAAGTGGAACACCATGAACCTGAACGCACTGATCGATTTCACCCTCGTGGCCACGAACGAGGGGTTGGGCAAGGCAAGCCGTGCCAGCGGAATATCCAAGGCGACCTTGTCGCGCCGCATTGCCGACCTCGAGGAGCAATTGGGGGTCAGGCTGATCGAGCGCAGCGCCCGCGGCCTGAAGCTCACCGAGGCCGGTGCGCTGCTGATGGCCAGGGCCGAAGGGCCGTTGGCCGAGGTGGCCGAAGCCATGGCGGCGGCGAAGGAGGGTGTATCGACGCCGCGCGGACGCTTGCGTGTCGCGGCTCCGGTCCTGTTCTCGCAGCTTGCGATGGGACGCATCGGCGCAGCGTTTTGCGCGGCTTACCCTGACGTCACGATCGAGGTCATTGCGGAGGACCGCGTGGTCGATCTCGTCGAGGAGCAATTCGATGTCGCCATCCGGATCAACCCCGGCCCGGACAGCGATTTGGTCGGTCGCTGTTTCGCCAAGGACCGGCTGGTGGTGGTGGCCGCCCCTGAACTGCCGATGCCTGCACCCGGCGCCATCCGCTCGGTTCCCGGCATTGTGGCGTCCGGTTTCGAGCCCACCCAGTGGACACTGGACGGCGGCCACTTGGTCCTGGAACCGATCCCCAGGCTGCGGTTCTCTTCGTTCCTGATGATCCGCGATGCGGCCATCGCCGGTGGTGGGGCGGCCCTTATCCCGCAGTCGATGGCATGGAGCCAGTTGGCCAGTGGCGAATTGGTCCAGTGGGGCACGGTATCGGGGAAAGAAGCCGAACTCTGGGTCTTGCACACGTCCCGGCGACTTGCTGCGCCAAAGGTGCGGGCCTTTGTCGATTTCATGTGTGCCAGGTACCCGGACATGTCCCTGGTTTTGCAGGGATAAAAACGCTCACGTCAGGTCGTCGGTCATGAGCCTCACCCTGTGGCAATCGGTCGGCCCGAGTTTTTGACCGCTTGCCGAGCGCACCTCCATCGGCATGAGCGCTTGCCCGGACGCGTTGTCCAACAGCACGGAACGGGTTTCCCCCGGCTCGAACAGGAAACGTTCGCCCCACTGCCGCAGGCTGACCACCACCGGAAAGATCTCCCGGCCTTTCTCTGTCAGGACGTACTCCTTGTAGGCGCTCCCATCCGAGGCGGGTCGAATGTCGAATACGCCGGCCTCGACCAAGGCTTTGAGTCGCGAAGCCAGAATGTTCTTGGCCACGCCCAGGCTCTTTTGAAATTCGCTGAATCGACGGATGTCGTCGAATGCGTCGCGGATGATCATCAGCGACCAGCGATCACCCATCACATCCAGTGTCCTGGCGACCGGGCATTCGTTGTTTTGCGATGAAGCGGTTTCCATTTTATTGACCCTCTGGAAAGCATTGCCAAGTTGGCCGGAATTTGTGGTTGCAAATTGAAACCTGATAAAGCAACAATCCACACAGGTTTTTAATTGAAACCAGTTTAGCGCCAAGGAGACGTGCATGACAGCAGAGGCCGACTGTTTCACCCAGCAGCCTTCGGGAAATCAGGGTGGCGAGGGAGCTTGCTCTCGCCGGCCTGTAGGAGCTGACGAGCGAAGCGAGGCTGCGATCTTTCCCACGACGCTTGAGTCTCAAGCGAAAGATCAAAAGATCGCAGCCTTCGGCAGCTCCTACACGAGATCATCGGGGCTTCCGCCGTCGCTCACGTTATTGTTTTCCGTGACCTGCGCCCTGGCCGTCGCCAATGTCTACTTTGCCCAGCCCTTGCTCGCCTCGATGGCCGAGAGCCTGGGCGTCGCTTCCGGATTGATTGGGGGGGTGGTGACGGCTACCCAGGTGGGGTACGCGCTGGGGTTGCTGTTCATCGTCCCGCTGGGGGACAGGGTCGATCGTAAACGGCTGGTTTTCGCGCAATTGGTGTTGTCTGCCATCGCGCTGGCGGCCGTCGGCGCAGCCCAGCATTGGTTGGCCTTGCTGGGCGCCATGGTCGTGATGGGGTTGCTGGCGGTGGTTGTCCAGGTGCTGGTGGCCTATGCCGCCGTGCTGTCCTCGCCCTCCCAACGGGGACAGGCCGTGGGCAACGTCACCAGTGGCGTTGTCCTGGGGATTCTCCTGGCGCGGTTTACCTCCGGGGCGATCGCCGACCTGGCGGGCTGGCGCGGGGTTTATTTCGTGTCCTCGGGCTTGATGCTGGCCACCGCAGCGGTGTTCTGGGCCGTGGTGCCCGCCGCTGCGTCGCCCCGTCACCGGCAGCCTTACCTGGCGCTTATCCGCTCGCTGTTTGTGCTGTTCGTGACCGAGCCGATGCTACGGACCCGAGGCCTGCTGGCCTTGCTGATCTTTGCCGCTTTTTCGGTGCTGTGGACTGCGATGGTGCTGCCGTTGAGCGCCGCGCCGCTGTCACTTTCACACACGGCCATCGGCCTGTTTGGCCTGGCGGGTGTCGTCGGTGCGCTGGCGGCCAGAAGCGCCGGTCGTTGGGCCGATCAAGGTTTTGGACAACGGGTGACTGGTTTGTCGCTGGGGCTCCTGACGTTCTCCTGGCTGCCCATCGCATTTACCGAGAGCTCCCTGATCGCACTGGTCTGCGGCGTGGTGCTACTCGACTTCGCCGTACAAGCCGTGCACGTCACCAACCAGAGCCTGATTTTCGCCGCGAGGCCCGACGCCCAGAGTCGAATGGTCGGTGCGTACATGTGTTTCTACTCGGTGGGTAGCGCGCTGGGAGCGGCCGCCGCGACCCAGGTCTATGCGCTGTGGGGCTGGATGGCAGTCAGCCTGCTGGGCGCCTCGATCAGCCTCGCCGCGTTGGTGGCCTGGAGACGCTCGCTTCATTGCGGCCACTGCTCAAGCAGGATCGAGACGAATTTCTCCGCGGCCGGGGAGAGCGATGCGCCCCGGCGGTAAACCAGGCCCAGGGAGCGGTTTACCACCGGCTCGATCAGCGGCACGCTGACCAGGGTTGGATGATCCCCGGCCGGCATGGCCAGGCTGGGCATCGCCGACACGCCCAGGCCGGCCTCGACCAGTCCCAGCGACGTAGACAAGTGCTGCACTTCGTAGAACCACTGTGGGCGCCAGCTCAGGCCCGACAGCGCGTGGTCCAGCAGCATGCGGTTGCCGCTCAGGCGCCCGACCCCGATCAGCCGGTAGTCGCTGAGTTCCGACCAGGTGACCGCACTGCGTTCAGCCAGTTCATGGTCGCGTCGGCAGGCCAGCACAAAGGGTTCGTTGACCAGGGGCACGAATTCGATGTCCGGGTGCTGGCCGCTCATCATATTGATGCCGAAGTCGGCTTCGCCGCGCAGCACGGCTTCAAGCCCTTCGTTGGCGCTGAGGTCGAGCAGGCGGATGCGGATTTTCGGGTAGCGCTCGTTGTAGAGGCGGATCACCGAAGGCAGGAAATAGAACGCCGCCGTGGGGATGCACGCCAAGGTCACCCGGCCGATCTGCCGCTCCGCCAGCTCGCGGATGTTGAGAATCGAGTCGTCGAAATCATCCAGCAGGCGCCGCGCCTTGGGCAGGAAGTCACGGCCGACACTCGTCAGGCTGACCTTGCGGGTCGTGCGATCAAGCAAAGCGGTTCCCAGGCCTTCCTCGAGTTTTTTCATCCGTCGGCTCAGGGCCGGTTGTGACAGATGCAGCGCATCGGCAGCTTCGTGGAAACTGCCCAGTTCGGCGATTTTCACGAAAGATCGTATGTCCTGGAGCTCATATTCCATGTTCTACCTCACCGGAGAGGGGGATGCGCGGTGCAAATCATCGTAAATTAATTCATTTGTTAAACGCAATAATCTCTCTGATCTTTGCATTGGAAACACTTTTCAAATTTTGCCACTCTTGTGTCCAGAGCATCAATTATTCAGATTGATCAACAAGAGTTAGTGAACATGCAGCGAATTCCTTGTGTGCTAATGCGCGGCGGTACATCCAAAGGCCCGGTGTTTCTCGCCTGGGATCTGCCGGTCGCCATCGCCGAACGTGACGAGCTGCTGCTCAACCTGATGGGCTCCGGCCACGAGCTGGAAATCGACGGCATCGGTGGTGGCAGCCCACAAACCAGCAAAGTGGCGATCGTCAGCCCATCGCTGCACCCAGACGCGGATGTCGATTATTTGTTCGTCCAGGTCATGGTTTCCCAGCGTCGTGTCGATACCGCCCCCAACTGCGGCAACATGCTCTGTGCCGTCGGCCCCTTTGCCATCGAGCAGGGGCTGGTCAAGCCTTCTGGCAATCTGACCCGGGTGCGCATTCGCAACCTCAACACCGGGACTTTCGTGAATGCCGAAGTGCAAACCCCGCAAGGCAAGGTCAGCTATGAAGGCGACACCGCCATCGACGGCGTGCCTGGCACCGCCGCTCCGGTACAACTGACGTTTCTCGATGCGGCGGGCAGCAAGACGGGGAAACTCTTCCCGACCGGGCAGACCCAGGACCTGATCGACGGTATCCCGGTGACCTGCATCGACATGGCGATGCCGATGATGATCGTCGAGGCCAGCCAGCTCGGCAAACGCGGTGACGAAAGCCCTGCCGAACTGGACGCCGATAAAGCCTTCCTGCAGCGGCTGGAGTCCTTGCGGCTGAAAGCCGGCCTGGCGATGGGCCTGGGTGATGTCAGCGACAAGGTCATTCCCAAGCCGGTGCTGGTGTCTCCGGCCAAGTCTGGTGGGACGATCCAGGTGCGCTACTTCATGCCGCACAACTGTCACCGCGCCCTGGCGATCACCGGCTCCATCGGCCTGGCCACGGCGTGCGTAACCGAAGGCAGCGTCGTTGCACAGTTGCTCGGCAACGTCAGTAAACCGCGCTTGCAACAGGTTCGGATCGAACACCCAAGCGGCGGTATTGATGTCGTACTGTCCTACACGGGTGAAAAGGGTGAGACCATTCAGGCTTCGGTAGTACGTACCGCGCGCCGGCTTTTCTCGGGTTACGTCTACGCCACGGCGTCCCAACGTCTGGCCGGATAGCCCTGGGCCGCCAGGGTCTTTTGCATCAGAACAATTCTAAAAATGGGTGATGCCATGAAAGTTGTTAAATCGCTCTACTTCCAGATCATCTGCGCCGTGCTGCTGGGCGTGGTCGTCGGGCACTTCTGGTCGCAACAGGCAATTGCCTTGAAGCCGCTGGGCGATGCCTTCATCAAGCTGATCAAGATGATGATCGCGCCGGTGGTGTTCTGCACCATTGTCACGGGCATCGCCGGTATGAGCGACAAGCGCTCGCTGGGGCGCTTGTTGAGCAAGACCCTGCTGTTGTTCCTGGCGCTGACGGTGATTAGCCTGATCATCGGCCTGGTGTCGGTCTACCTGTTCAAGCCCGGCGCGGGCATGAACATCGACCCGACGCAGTTGAGCACCCAGGGGTTGTCGCAGTACACCGAGTCCGCCGCGAAACTGAGCGTGGTGGACTTCTTCATGCACATCATTCCCGACACCTTCATCGGCGCCTTCAATAAAGGCGAGGTGCTGCCAGTGCTGTTTATCGCGGTGCTCTGCGGTTTTGCCCTGTCGTCCCTGGGCGAGCGCGGCAAGCCTGTGCTGGAGGTCCTGGAATCGGCTTCGCACATGGTGTTCAAGATTTTCTCCTACCTGATGCGTTTCGCTCCGATTGGCGCTTTCGGGGCCTTGGCCTTCACGGTAGGGCAGTACGGCATCACGTCGCTGGGCTCGCTGGCCAAGTTGATCATGACCTTGTACATCGCCTGCGCTTTCTTCGTCTTCGTGGTGTTGGGCAGCCTTTGCCGCGCCCACGGTTTCAGCCTGTGGAAGCTGTTGCGTTACCTGCGTGAAGAGTTCCTGGTGGTGCTCGGCACGTCCTCGACCGAGCCGGTAATGCCGCGGATGTTGGAGAAACTCCAGGCCCTGGGGTGCAAGAAAGGGGTCGTGGGGCTGGTGCTGCCGACCGGCTACTCGTTCAACCTCGACGGCACGGCGATCTATCTGTCGCTGGCGGCGATCTTCATTGCCCAGGCCTGCAACATCGACCTGACGCTGACCCAGGTCATCACCATGCTGGCGATCATGCTGCTGTCGTCAAAGGGGGCCGCGGGTGTGACCGGCAGCGGGTTTGTCGCCCTGGCCTCGACCTTGACGGTCATCCACGACATTCCCCTGGCGGGCCTGGCCCTATTGATCGGGATCGACCGATTCATGTCCGAAGCGCGGGCGTTGACCAGCCTGGCGAGCAATGCCGTCGCCACCGTGGTGATCTCCCTCTCGGAGAATGCCTGTGACCGCGAAGTGCTGTTGCAGACCCTGGACGGCAAACCCGTCCTGACACAGACCCCGGCAACGGACTCGAGCTGGGACGGCACAAAGGTCGTCAAACACATCTAGCCGCTCACGGCTGACTCGACAGCACCGCGCAAGCTCACTCGATACCTCTGCGCCAGGCACACTTGAGCGTGTTGCCTGGCGGGTGGGAGGGCGTGCGCCTGGGTGTCTGCCAAGCTACTCATAACAACAAGAGATCTGACATATGCTCGCTTTACTTGGCTTGGCCATGGTGGTGGTCTTCACCTTCCTGATAATGACCAAACGCTTGTCCCCGATCGTCGCCCTGACGGTAGTGCCCATCGTCTTCGCCGTGCTCGGCGGCTTTGGCGGGACCACCGGCAAGATGATGCTGGACGGCCTGAAAATGGTTGCGCCCTCGGCGGCACTGCTGTTGTTCGCGATCCTGTTTTTCGGCCTGATGATCGACGCCGGTCTGTTCGACCCGCTGATCCGCAAGATCCTCAAACGGGTCAATGGCGACCCGATGAAGATCGCCGTGGGCACCGCGCTGCTGTCGCTGTTGGTGGCGCTGGACGGTGACGGTACGACGACCTACATGATCACCTGTGCCGCGATGCTGCCGCTGTACAAGCGCATCGGCATGAACCCGATGATCCTGGCGACTATTTCCATGCTCTCCTTGAGCATCATGAGCGGCATGACCCCTTGGGGCGGCCCGGCGACTCGTGCGATCGCAGCGCTGGGCCTGGATGCCGGTGAGTATTTCGTACCGTTGCTGCCGACCATGATCGGCGGTGCGATGTGGGTGGTGTTCACGGCCTTCCTGCTGGGCCGTGCCGAGCGCAAGCGTATCGGCAACGTCCAGCTGCAAAGCGGTGGCGGTGACTGCTACATCAACGCGATCATCGAGGACACGCCACACAAGCGCCCGAAACTGGCCTACGTCAACCTGCTGCTGGTGGTCGCGGTGATGGTCGCGCTGGTGATGGGGCTCATGCACTCGGCGATTCTGTTCCTGATCGGTTTCGTCCTGGCGCTGATGATCAACTATCCGCAGCTGGATATTCAGAAGGAACGCATTCTCGCCCATTCGGGCAACGCCATGACCGTGGTCCTGCTGGTGTTTGCCGCGGGCATCTTCGCCGGGATCTTCTCCGGAACGAAAATGGTCGATGCCCTGGCACAGACCCTGGTCGATTGGATTCCGCCTTCCTGGGGCCATCTGTTCCCGCTGGTGGTGGCGATTACCAGCATGCCGCTGACCTTCGTATTGTCCAACGATGCCTACTACTTCGGTGTCGTGCCAATCCTGGCCAATGCCGCGGCTGCCTACGGGATCGATCCGGTGGAAATTGCCCGGGCCTCCATTCTCGGCCAGCCGGTGCACCTGATGAGCCCGCTGGTGGCCTCGACCCTGTTGCTGGTGGGCATGGTCGACCGCGACTTGGGCGACTTCCAGAAAGCCACCGTCAAATGGGCGGTGCTCACCTCCCTGGTGATTACCGCATTGGCCCTGCTGACCGGTGCACTGACGCTGTTTTCCTGATTCACCCGACAACCTTGTTTTCCTGCCTGGTACGCCCCCGCAAGCGGGGGTGCGCAGGCGTGCGTGTCCAATAACAACAACGAGTAGCCAGACATGACCATTTTGCTGACCCGCGGGGCTTTGTTTCCAATCCTTGGCCTGTTGCCCCTGGCCACGGCCAGCGCCGAAGGTTTCATCGATGACAGCAAGCTGAAGCTGCAATTGCGCAACGTCTACTTCAACGAAAATTTCCGCGACGAGCACGGTATGAGCGCCCGGGCGGCAAGGACCGCCAAGAGTGAGCGCACCGAATGGGCCCAGGGCTTCCTGCTGGATTACCAGTCAGGCTTTACGCCGGGCACCCTCGGCTTCGGGGTCGATGCCTTGGGCCTGCTCGGGGTCAAGCTCGACTCCGGGCGTGGCCGCAGCGGCACCGGCCTGCTGCCGGTGCATGACGACGGTCGCGCCGCCGACGAGTTCGCCAGTGCGGGCATGACTGCCAAGGCCCGGTTGGCCAAGACCACGCTCAAATACGGCACCTTGCTGCCCAAGACCCCGGTGCTGGTCTACAACGATGCGCGGCTGTTGCCCCAGACTTACCAAGGCACCCAGATCAGCAGCAATGACATTGACAACCTCACCGTCACCGGCGGGCACCTGGAGCGTTTCAAGCTGCGGGATTCGAGCGACAGCATGCCCATCGTGCCGGACGGCTACGGCGGCGATAAGTCCGGTGACTTCAGCTATGCCGGTGCCGACTACAAGCTGGGCAAGCAGATCCGCCTGAGTTACTTCTACGGCGAGCTGGAGAATTTCTATCGACAGAACTTTGTGGGCATCCAGCATGATCTGCCCCTGGGCGCCGGGGTATTGACCAGCGACCTGCGCTACTTCAACAGCGTCGATTCGGGGTCGGCCTACGGCGGCAAGGTCGACAACGACATGCTCAGCGGGTCGCTGTCCTACGCCGTGGTCGGCCACACACTGAGCGCCGGTTACCAGACCCTCAGCGGCGAGGCGGGCCTGCCTTACATCAGCGGCGCCACGGTGTACTCCTTCAGCAACGTCGGGATCGGCAAGTTCATTGAGGAAGACGAGAAGACCTGGATGCTCGGTTATGGCTACGACTTCGCTCGCCTCGGTGTGCCCGGCCTGACGTTCTCCACCCGCTACCTGAGCGGTAACGACGGTAAGTCCAACACCACGGTCAAAGAGTGGGAACGTGACGCAGAGATCGCTTATGTGGTGCAGCAGGGTACGTTCAAGGGGATGGGGGTGAAGTTGCGAAACTACGTCTATCGCTCGGACTTTTCCCGTGGCCGTGACAGCAACCGGGTCTACTTTACCTACGACATCGCTCTTTGGTAGGGGCATGCAGTTCACCTAAGAAACAACGATGGACCTGTGGCGAGGGAGCTTGCTCCCGCTCGGCGCTGTAGGAGCTGGCGAAGCCTGCGATCCTTTGATCTTTCGCTTGAGATTCAAGTGTCAGGGGAAAGATCGCAGCCTCGCTTCGCTCGACAGCTCCTACAGGCGCGACCCAGCGGGAGCAAACTCTGGCTCCGGTTTTCTCAATGGCCCCGCGTCATCGCAGTGGCTCGGATCGATGCTTTGCGACATCATGACGCGTCCCGTCACGACGCGTGGGTGACGGACGGAACAGACCGTGTCGTCTTGTGTGGCCGCACACCTTGGCGCCAATCACCTTTGGGCAAAGCCCCCGTCGAGGCCGCTGTGGATCGAAACCGAGAGCGACGCAACAACCTTTCCCTGGATGGCCTGAATTTTTTCCTCGCGGATGTGCGCGATGGTTTGGGGCCTTACCTGGCGATCTACCTGCTGGCGGTGCATCACTGGAATCCGGCCAGCATTGGCGTGGTGATGACGGTCGCGGCCATGGCCGGGCTCGTCGCCCAGGCGCCCGCCGGCGCGCTGATCGACCGGGTACGCAGCAAGCGTGCCGTGGTGGCCGTGGCCGCCTTGGTGGTGACGCTGGGTTGCCTGATACTTCCGTTCACGTCGTCCTTTGGCCTGGTGGCATTGACCCAGGCCATCGGCGCCGTGGCAGCGTCAGTCTTTGCGCCGGCTATCGCGGCGATTTCCCTGGGCATTACCGGCGCCAAGGCTTTTACACGGCGTACGGGGCGCAATGAAACATTCAATCACGCGGGCAATGCCTGCGCCGCGCTGCTGGCGGGTGGGTTCGCCTGGCTGTTCGGTCCCATCGCGGTGTTCTACCTGATGGCCGCCATGGCATTGGCCAGCATCGTGGCGGTCGGTTGCGTGTCCGCCGAGGCCATCGATCATGACGTGGCACGGGGCCTGGAGGCGGGGCAGTTGGTTCACGGCCCTGTACCCTCGACGCTGCGGGTCCTGCTGGATAACCGTACGCTGTTGTTGTTCGCCATTTGCTGCGGACTGTTCCACCTGGCGAACGCGGCGATGCTCCCGCTGGTCAGCCAGAAGCTCGCCCAGGCCAATGTGCACCTGGCCACGCCGCTGACGTCGGCTTGTATCGTTGCGGCGCAACTGGTCATGGTGCCCATGGCGTGGCTGGTGGGCGTCAAGGCCGATGCCTGGGGCCGCAAGCCGTTGCTGCTGGCCGGCTTCCTGATCCTGCCCATCCGCGGTGTGCTGTACGTGCTCTCGGACGACCCCTACTGGTTGGTGGCGGTGCAACTGCTGGACGGTATCGGTGCCGGGTTGTTTGGCGCGCTGTTTCCCCTGGTGGTCAAGGACCTGACCCAGGGCACCGGGCGCTTCAACGTCAGCCTCGGGGTGTTGTCGACGGTGTTCGGGCTCGGTGCCGCGTTGAGTAACAGCCTGGCCGGCTTCGTGGTGCAAGGGGCTGGCTACAGCGCGGCGTTCCTGACCCTAGCGGCGATTGCCGCGCTGGCATTCGGCCTGTTGTTGGCGATGCCCGAGACCTTCAGGCCAAGCCGCGTGACCCAGGCCGCCCCCCTTGCGGTGCCCGACGGCGGGGTCGCCTAGGTCGTCACAGTGTTTGCCTACGTCGGTGGTCGCTCGGACGTCAAGCGGATGTCCGACCAGATGCCAGAAATCCTCAACAACGCTGGCGATATCAGCAACTCGTCGGGGTATTGCCAATTCAACGTAGAACGTTCGACAACCGATATGGGGGGCGTGGGGTGTTCGACGGCATTATTGGCCTTTGGCAGGCAGCCCCATCTTCGCCAGCGTCAGCGTTTCATCGGCGCGCCCCCAGCCACCGTCTGCCACCTCTTCGACCAGGACCATGGTGAATGGACGCACCCCTTCGCCGAAATATTCGACGAACATTTCCGTGGTGCGATGGATGATCTCTTCCTTGCGGGCGTGGTCCAGGATTCCTTCGGGAAATTTGTAGTTGGCAAATGGCATGGATCGACTCCGTGGGTGTGAAAGATTCGGCAGGGGCGACGGCCCCTGGCGCGCATCTTTCTCCTTTAAGTCCGTGGAATAAACCCTTCTGGATTGGCATCTGAATTCAACGGGCGTGAACAATCGGCCGCTTGGACTCAGTGCGAATGACGCGGCTCGCCACTGCGGGCGATCACGCGCAGATGCAGCGTGGCAGGCTCCAGGCAGCCCCCGGTGGACAATTGCCCGACCAGTTGCCGGTACAGTTCCTGCCAGGGCGTTTGCGACGGTGGGATGTTCGGTGTCCATTCGAGTCGGCGCCGGGCCATTTCTTCGTCGTCGATCAGCAGGTTCACGGTGCGGGTGTTCAGGTCCACTTTCAGCCGGTCGTTGGTCTGCAGCAACGCCAGGCCGCCGCCCACGGCTGCTTCAGGGGACATGTTGAGGATCGATGGGCTCGCCGAGGTGCCGCTCTGGCGCCCGTCGCCCAGGCAGGGCAGGGAGTCGATGCCTTTTTTGATCAGCGCGGCCGGTGGGGCCATGTTCACCACCTCGGCACTGCCGGGATAGCCCACGGTGCCGACACCGCGAATGACGAGGATGCAGCGCTCATCGATGTCCAGCGCCGGATCATCGATGCGGGCGTGGTAATCCTCCGGTCCTTCGAACACGATGGCCCGGGCTTCGAAACTGTTCTCGGCGCCGGGCTCGGAGAGGTAGGTCTTGCGAAACGCTTCGCCCACCACCGACATCTTCATGATCGCGCTGTCGAAGAAATTGCCGCTGAGCACGATGAAGCCGGCACGGTGCTTGAGAGGCGTGTCGAAGGGATAGATCACGTCGGCGTTGCTGGTCAGGCTGCCGCTGACGATTTCGCCGATGGTCCTGCCGCTGACCGTGGCGCAGTCTTCGTGCAGGCGTCCGGCTTTTTGCAGCTCATGCATGACCGAGGGCACACCGCCGGCCCGATGGAAACCTTCACCCAGGTACTTGCCGGCGGGCATGCAATTGACCAGCAGCGGCACGTCCTCGCCAATCCGCTGCCAGTCATCCAGGCTCAGTTCGACGCCCATGTGCCGGGCGATGGCGATCAGGTGCGGCGGGCAGTTACTCGACGCACCCAGGGCCGAGGCGACGGCGATGGCGTTCTCGAAGGCCTGGCGGGTCATGATCTGTGACGGACGAATGTCTTGCAGCACCAACTCGCAGATGCGTTTGCCGGTGGCATAGGCCATTTGCCCGCGCTCGCGATAGGGCGCCGGAATACTCGCGCAACCGGGCAGCGACATGCCCAGGGCTTCGGCCAGGGCGTTCATCGACAAGGCGGTGCCCATGGTGTTGCAGTGACCCACCGAAGGCGATGCCGCGGTGGTCATTTCCATGAAGCCTTCGTAATCGATCTCGCCGGCGGCCATCAGGTTGCGCGCATGCCAGAGCACGGTGCCCGAGCCGATCAGCTCGCCCTTGTGATGGCCGTCGAGCATCGGCCCGCCGGACAAGACAATGGCGGGCAAGTCGGTGGTCGCCGCCGCCATCAGGCAAGCGGGCGTGGTCTTGTCGCAACCGGTGGTGAGCACCACGCCGTCCAACGGGTAGCCGTGGAGGATTTCCACCAGCCCCAGGTAGGCCAGGTTGCGGTCCAGGGCAGCGGTGGGGCGCCGTGACTGTTCGGCGATCGGGTGCACCGGGAATTCCATGGGGATGCCACCGGCGTCGCGGATGCCGGCCTTGACCCGCTGGGCCAGTTCCAGGTGATGACGGTTGCAGGGGGTCAGGTCGCTGCCGGTCTGGGCGATGCCGATGATCGGGCGTCCCGATTGCAGCTCTTCGCGGGTCATGCCGTAGTTCATGTAGCGCTCGACATACAGGGCGGTCATGTCCGCGTGAGTCGGGTCATTGAACCATTGCTCGCTGCGCAGGCGGCGTTCAGGCGTGTCACTCATGATTCATGTCTCTCTTGTAATTGGATGAATCGGTCACGGTCGTAGCGTCAGCGGCCCAGCAGTCCGCGGGCGGCGAGGTTGCGCAACAAGGCGCTGACGCCAAAGGTCCAGGGGGCGGCGTCGCAGCTGTGGGTCACCTGATTATGCAGGCTGCCGAGCAAGGGGCTGCTGATGCTGACCCGGTCCCCGCGCTTGTGGGTGAAACCGCTGCCGGGATGGTCGCGGTCTTCGGTGGGGGCGAACAGGGTACCGAGAAACAGCACAAAACCATCCGGATATTGGTGGTTGGCGTTGAGTGTCTGGCTTGCCAGGTCCTGCGGGTCACGGCTGATCTGGCTCATGGAGCTCGAACCGTGCAGGCGGTAACCATCTTCGCCTTGTACCTGGAGGTCGACCACGCAGGCGCGTACGTCATCCAGGCTGAAGTGTTCGTCGAACAGGCGAATGAACGGCCCGATGGCGCAGGACGCGTTATTGTCCTTGGCCTTGCTCAGCAACAGCGCGCTGCGACCTTCGATGTCGCGCAGGTTGACGTCGTTGCCCAGGGTGGCGCCGTGGATCTGGCCACGGCTGTTTACCGCCAGCACCACTTCCGGTTCCGGGTTGTTCCATTGCGATACCGGATGAACACCGATTTGGCTGCCGCTGCCCACGGCGGCCAGGACCGGTGCCTTGGTGAAAATCTCCGCATCCGGGCCGATGCCGACTTCCAGGTACTGCGACCACATGCCCTGTTCGATGAGCAAGGCTTTCAGGCGCATGGCTTGTTCGGAGCCCGGCACGATCGCCCGCAGGTTATCGCCGATCACGTTGTGCACGGTGGCGCGTACCGCCTCGGCCCTTGCCGCGTCGCCGCCTGCCTGTTCCTCGATCACCCGCTCGATCATGCTGGCGGCGAAGGTCACGCCGGCGGCCTTGATCACTTGCAAGTCCAGCGGCGGCAACAGAAACGGCTTGGCCGGGTCGGCATGAAGGCCGGTGTTGGCCAGCAGCGCTTCGACGCTGGCGATGAAAGTGCCGGGCGTTTGCCTGACCGCCGCCAACGGCGAGGACGTTTCCAGCACATCGCTCAAGGTCGCGAAACGATCCGACAGGTCGAACACCCCATCACTGCGCAGCACGACGGGTGAAGGCCCGGCGACACGGCCAGGCACCCAGGCACGACCGATCAGGGTGCCGGCGACGCCATCCACTGGCAGGGTGTTCTCGGGAGTAAGCATCAGCGACATGGGCAGTTTTCCTGGGTTCGTAAAGCTTTCAAGCTAGGGCGCGCGGTTGATGAACTCCAATGAGATATATTCAGTATCCGATAACGTCCGGTTATTGCATCGCCGAGGATTGCCCATGTCCGATCTGTCTTTTTCCAGCTTCTGCGGCTGGCTCAAATTCCGCCATCTGCTGTTGATCGATACTTTGGGGCGCACCTGCAACATGCATCTGGCGGCCGAGCAGATGAACCTCAGCCAGCCCGCCGTGAGCAAGATGCTCAAGGAAATCGAAAGCCTGCTCGGCTTCGCCCTGTTCGAGCGCCGCCCCCGGAGTATGCCGCCCACCGCGTTGGGCGAACCTGTGCTGCGTTACGCGCAGATCGCCTTGAACGATGCACGTTCGTTCGTCGAGCAAATCAGCAGCCTGCGCGAAGGCGGCCATGGCTACCTCAAGGTCGGCGGTATCTTTGCCGCGACGGCGGTGGCCTTGCCCGAGGCGATCCTGCAGATCAAGCAGCGCTGGCCCTTGCTGTCCATCGAGGTGGTAGAGCAGACCAGCAACCATTTGATGAAAATGCTTGAAGAGAAAAAACTCGACCTGGCGGTGGCCCGGTTTACCGAGCAAAGCCAGCAACAGCGCTACGACTTCCAACCCCTGGCCCCGGAACCGTTCTGCATCGTGGTCAATGACCGCCATCCCTTGGCGAACGCCGGGCCGACATCCCTGCAGCAACTGGTGGACCTGCCATGGATTCTCTACCCGGTCGGCACGCCGATCCGTGCACGCATGGAACTGGCCTTCGCCGAGGCCGGGGTGGGGATGCCACGCAATACCATCGACACCATTTCCATGCAGACCTTTCTCCAGGTGCTGCAGCGCGGGCCCATGATCGGCATGTTGCCCAATGCCATGGTCGATCCGCTGCTCGAAAGCGGCCAGCTCAAGACCCTCGACACCCCACTGCACCTGGTGCCGCAGGACTACGGCATCCTCACGCGAAAGGACGAACCGCTGGTAGGCGCGGCGCTGGAGTTCGCCGAGATTCTCAAGGACAACGCCCGTCTGAGCGGTTGAATGTGCTGCCGCCATCGCGAGCAAGCTCGCTCCCACAGTTGTTTGGTGTTGACTGAACGATCCGCGACACTCCCGCCCCTATGGGAGCGAGCTTGCTCGCGATGGCGGCGCATCAGCCTGCACTGAACCCTATGGCGAGTACACAGCAGTCCCGCTTGCCAAACCAAGCCTCGATAACAATACGTTATCGACTAATCCAAAAATGCCATTGGGAAAGAATCGATCCCCGACAGTAGAGTCCTCGTTCAACCGCCGGATGAGTCGCTCATTCGACGTGACCCAATAAAAACAATCAGGGGTTACCTCATGCAAACCATCTCCGAGCCGTTGCCCGCCCAGGCAGCCTGCGAACCGGATTTCGAAGACCGGACCTACCGCAAGGTGATCTGGCGGATCCTGCCCGTGTTGCTGTTGTGCTACATGGCGGCGTACCTCGATCGGGTGAACATCGGGTTCGCCAAGCTCGACATGCTCAACGAGCTGCAATTCAGCAACACGGTGTATGCCTTGGGCGCCAGTATGTTTTTCTGGGGCTATTTCCTCTTCGAAGTGCCCAGCAACCTGTTGCTGCATCGCTTTGGCGCACGGTTCTGGATCGCCCGGATCATGCTCAGTTGGGCGGTGATCTCCATGGCCGTGGCCTACACCGTGCCGCTGGCGGCTTTCTTCCACATCGAATCGAGCACGATGTTCTATGTGCTGCGCTTTCTGTTGGGCATCTGCGAAGCGGGTTTTTTCCCTGGGGTGATCCTCTACCTCAACTACTGGTTTCCGACCCACCGGCAGAGCCGGGTGATGTCCGGGTTCCTGCTGGCGCTGCCCGTCAGCCTGACCCTGGGCGGCATACTTTCCGGCTGGCTGATGAACAGCATGCAAGGGGTGCATGGCCTGTCTGGCTGGCAATGGATGCTGCTCATCGAAGGCATCCCGTCGATCATCATGGCGTTCGTCGTGATCGTCTGCCTGGCCGACAACATCGACAAGGCCAAATGGCTGACGGTCGCGGAAAAAGCCCTGCTCAAGGCCAATCTGCAAACCGACAACCAGGGCAAGGCCACGCGCTTGAGCGAAGTGTTCTTCAACCCGCGGGTGTGGTTGCTGGTATTGATCCTGCTGACCTTCAATACCGGTTTCTACGGCCTGGCGTTCTGGATGCCTTCGATCATCAAGAGCACCGGCATCACCAACAGCTTGCACATCGGTTTGCTCACCGCCATCCCGTATTCGGTGGCGGTGGTGGCGATGCTGCTCAACGCCCGGCACTCCAACCGCACCGGTGAGCGGCGCTTGCATGCGGCGATCCCGGCGTTCATTGGCGGCGTCGGCCTGATCCTCAGCGCCTTCTTCGCTGACAACCTGGTGTTGTCCGTGCTCTTTCTCAGCGTCTCCGCTTCGGGGATCCTCAGCCTGATGCCGATTTTCTGGACCCTGCCAGGCACCGTGCTGTCGGGGGTCGCCGCGGCAGCCGGCATCGGCATGATCAACGCCATCGGCAACCTGTCGGGCTTCACCGGCTCGATGATCACTGCTGTGGCCGAAACCCTCACGGGCAACATCAACAACGGCACTTATGTGCTGGCCTTGTGTCTTTTGGTCAGCGGCGGGCTGATCCTGGCCATCCCCGCTTCGATGCTCGGCAGGACCCCCAAGCACGCCGCCACGGCAGCGCAACTGGAGACCGCATGAACCTGCAGAACAAGCGCGTGCTGGTGACGGCAGCGGGGCAGGGCATTGGCTTGGCCAGCGCCATTGCCTTCGCCCGGGCCGGTGCCGAGGTGATCGCCACGGACATCGATATCCATGCATTGGCGGGCCTCGAAGAGGTCACCGCCATGCCCCTGGATGTCACTTCGACCGCTGCCATTGGTGCCGCCTGCGAGCGCATCGGCGGGCTGGATGTGCTGTTCAACTGCGCAGGCTACGTGCACAGCGGCAACATACTGCAATGCGATGAAGCGGCCTGGGCGCGTTCGATGGACCTCAATGTCACGGCCATGTATCGGATGATCTACGCTTTCCTGCCGGGCATGCTGGCCCGTGGCGGCGGCTCGATCATCAACATGTCGTCGGTGGCCTCCAGCGTCAAGGGCGTGCCCAATCGCTTCGCCTATGCCACCAGCAAGGCGGCGGTGGTGGGCCTGACCAAGGCTGTCGCCATCGACTTCGTCAACCAGGGCATCCGCTGCAACGCGATATGCCCGGGCACCGTGGACTCGCCTTCGCTGCGCCAGCGCATCGCCGCCCAGGCCGTGCAACAGGGCGTCGATGAGGCGCAGGTCTATCGGCAATTCCTCGACCGTCAGCCCATGGGACGCATCGGCAGCACCGAAGAGATCGCCCAGTTGGCGGTGTACCTGGGCAGCGATGCATCGGCCTACACCACGGGTGCCATTCACGTCATCGACGGTGGCATGAGCCTCTGAACCCGGTCTTCACTTAAGCAGGAGCACGACATGAAACTATTGCGCTACGGCGAAAAAGGCTCGGAAAAACCCGGGCTGTTGGATAGCGACAATCAGCTACGCGATCTCTCCGGCCATGTGCCGGACATCGCCGGTCAGGTCCTGGGCGCGGACAGCCTGGCAGCGCTCGCCGCCCTCGACCCGCGCAGCCTGCCGCTCGTTGCCGGCCAGCCGCGCATCGGTGCCTGCGTCGGCCAGGTCGGCAAATTCATCTGCATCGGCCTGAACTACGCCGATCATGCGGCCGAGTCGAACATGGCGGTGCCGAAAGAGCCGATCATCTTCAACAAATGGACCAGTGCCATCTGCGGGCCGAACGACGACATTCAGATCCCGCGCGGCTCGCTCAAGACCGATTGGGAAGTCGAGTTGGGCGTGGTCATCGGTAAAGGCGGGCGCTACATCGACGAAGCCAATGCCATGGAGCATGTCGCTGGCTACTGCGTCATCAACGATGTGTCCGAGCGCGAGTGGCAACTGGAGCGCGGCGGCACCTGGGACAAGGGCAAGGGCTTCGACACCTTCGGTCCACTTGGCCCCTGGCTGGTGACCCGGGATGAAATCGCCGACCCGCATACGCTGGATCTGTGGCTGGAGGTTGACGGACACCGCTATCAGAACGGCAATACCCGAACGCTGATCTTCAGCGTGCCGCAACTGATTGCCTACCTCAGTCGCTGCATGAGCCTGCAACCGGGGGATGTGATCTCCACCGGCACGCCGCCCGGCGTCGGCCTGGGCATCAAGCCCGACCCGGTGTTTCTGCGGCCGGGCCAGACCATCCGCCTGGGGATCGAGGGCTTGGGCGAACAGCGTCAGGTCACGGTGCAGGCGGACTGATGGGCTGGGCTCGCTGCCCCCTCAGGGCCCTGTGGGAGCGAGCTTGCTCGCGATAGCGGTGTGTCTGCCGGCATCCATTCAACTGACCTGACGCCATCGCGAGCAAGCTCGCTCCCACACTGTTCCGAGGCGCTACACATATTGATGCCTTACCAATACCCCTGTGGGAGCGAGCTTGCTCGCGATAGCGGTGGTCCGGCCTGGCCTCACTTCGGATCAACACGCTTGACACGCTTCATCACCACCACGAAAAACACCGGCACGAACACCACCGCCAGCGTGGCGGTGATCATCCCGCCGATCACCCCGGTGCCGATGGCCTGCTGGCTCGCCGAGCTGGCACCGGTGGCAATCGCCAGCGGTACCACCCCGAGGATGAACGCCAGCGAGGTCATGATGATCGGTCGCAGGCGCAGGCGTGCGGCCTGGAGCGTGGCATCGATCAGGTCGTGGCCTTCGTCGTACAGGCTCTTGGCGAACTCGATGATCAGGATCGCGTTCTTCGCCGACAGGCCGATGATGGTGATCAACCCGATCTTGAAGAACACATCGTTGGGCATGCCGCGCAACGACACGGCCAATACCGCGCCAAGCACACCCAGTGGCACCACCAGCAGCACCGAGGTCGGGATCGACCAGCTCTCGTACAGCGCCGCCAGGCACAGGAACACCACGAGCAACGACAGGCCCAACAGGATCGGTGCCTGGCTGCCGGACAAGCGTTCCTGCAAGGACAACCCGGTCCATTCCTGGCCCAGGCCCGTCGGCCCCAGGGCCACCAGCCGTTCGATTTCGGCCATGGCTTGGCCGGTGCTGTAGCCCGGTGCCGGTTCGCCGGAAATGCTCACCGCCGGATAACCGTTATAGCGGGTCAACTGCGCCGGCCCCTGGGTCCAGCGGGCCTGGACGAATGCCGACAACGGGACCATTTTCCCGCTGTTGTTGCGCACGTGGATTTTCAGCAGGTCCTCGACCTGGCTGCGCTGGTCGCCCTCGGCCTGGACCACCACCCGCTGCATCCGCCCCTGGTTGGGGAAGTCGTTGATGTAGGCCGAACCCACCGCCGTGGACAACACGCTGCCGACATCGGCAAAGGAAATGCCCAGGGCATTGGCCTGCTTGCGGTCGACCTCCAGTTGCACCTGCGGCGCTTCCGCCAGGGCGCTTTCGCGCACATTTATCAGCATCGGGCTTTTTTCGGCGGCGGCGAGCAGTTCGCTGCGGGCTTGCATCAAGGTGGCATGGCCGAGTCCGCCACGGTCCTGCAAACGGAACTCGAAACCGCTGGAGGTGCCCAGGCCATCCACGGGCGGCGGCAGCACTGAGAACGCCATGGCATCCTTGATTCGACCCAGGGCCAGGTTGGCGCGGTCGGCAATCGACGCCGCCGAATCCTCGGCGCCGCGTTGCGACCAGTCCTTGAGGGTGGTGAAGGCCAGGGCGGCGTTCTGCCCGCTGCCGGAAAAGCTGAAACCGAGAATGACCGTGCTGTCGCCGACCCCCGGCTCACCGGCGTTGTGGGCTTCGATCTGCTCCACCACCTGCACCGTCCGGTTTTTGCTCGCACCCGGCGGCAGCTGGATGTCGGTGATGGTATAGCCCTGGTCTTCCACCGGCAGGAACGAGGAGGGCAGGCGACTGAACAACAGGCCCATGCCCACCAGCAGCACGCCGTAGATCAGCAGATAACGGCCGCTGCGTTTCACCGCATAGGCCACCCACCCCTGGTAGCGGTCGCCGAAGCGGTCGAAGCCACGGTTGAACCAGCCGAAGAAACCGCTTTTGGCGTGGTGATCGCCTTGGGCGATCGGCTTGAGCAAGGTCGCGCAAAGCGCTGGGGTCAAGGTCAGGGCGAGAAAGGCCGAGAACAGGATCGACGTCGCCATCGACAGCGAGAATTGCTGGTAGATCACCCCCACCGAGCCCTGCATGAACGCCATCGGAATGAACACCGCCACCAGCACCAGCGTGATGCCGATGATCGCACCGGTGATCTGCCCCATGGCCTTGCGCGTGGCCTCCTTGGGCGACAAGCCTTCCTGGGCCATGATCCGCTCGACGTTCTCCACCACGACGATGGCATCGTCCACCAGGATACCGATGGCCAGCACCATGCCGAACATGGTCAGCACGTTGATCGAGAACCCCAGCGCGAGCATCGTCGCGAAGGTGCCCATCAATGCCACCGGCACCACCAGGGTCGGGATCAAGGTGTAGCGGATGTTCTGCAGGAACAGGAACATCACCGCGAACACCAGCAACATCGCCTCGCCGAGGGTATAGATCACCTTGGTGATCGAGACCTTGACGAACGGCGAGGTGTCGTAGGGGATCTTGTACTCCACGCCGGCCGGGAAATAGCGCGACAGCTCGTCCATCTTGTTGCGCACCAGGGTCGCGGTGTTCAAGGCATTGGCGCCCGGCGACAGTTGCACCGCCACTGCGGTGGACGGCTTGCCGTTCAGGCGCGTGGAAAACTGGTATTCCTGGCTGCCGATCTCCACCCGTGCCACGTCGGCGATGCGCACCGTCGAGCCATCGGGATTGGCCTTGAGCACAATGTCGGCGAACTCTTGTGGCGTGTTGAGCTGGCCTTTGACGACGATGGTCGCGGTGATTTCCTGGGTGCTACGGCTCGGCAATTCCCCCAGGCTACCTGCCGACACCTGGGCGTTCTGCGCCACGATGGCGGCATTGACATCGGCCGGGGTCAGGTTGAAGCCGACGAGTTTCTGCGGGTCGATCCAGATCCGCATGGCTCGCTCGGCCCCGTACAGCTGGGCCTTGCCGACACCGTCCAGGCGCTTGATCTCGTTCATCACGTTGCGCGCCAGGTAATCGCTGAGGGCCACGTCGTCGAGCTTGCCGTCGCTGGAGGTGAGGGTGATCAGCAGCAGGAAGCCGGCGGAGACTTTGTCCACTTGCAAGCCCTGCTGCGTGACCGCTTGCGGCAGGCGCGACTCCACCGCCTTGAGACGGTTCTGCACGTCGACCTGGGCCAGTTCCGGGTTGGTACCGGGTTGGAAGGTCGCGGTGATGGTGGCGCTGCCCAGGCTGCTCTGGGATTCGAAATACAACAGGTTGTCGGCGCCGTTGAGTTCTTCCTCGATCAGGCTGACCACGCTTTCGTCCACGGTTTGCGCCGAGGCGCCCGGGTAGACGGTGTAGATCTCGATCTGTGGCGGGGCCACCACCGGGTATTGCGCCACCGGCAGTTGTGGGATGGCCAGGACACCGGACAACAGGATGAACAAAGCGACGACCCAGGCGAATACCGGACGGTCGATGAAAAATTGCGGCATGGCTTAGTGTCCTGCCTGTGGCCCGGGAACCTGGGCGAGGGGGAGTGGAGAGTCGTCGATCCGGACGTGCTCGCCGGGACGGGCGTGTTGCAGGCCTTCGATGACGATGCGGTCGCCGGGTTTCAAACCGTGGGTGACGACCCAGCGATCGTTTTGCGCGGCGCCCAGTTGCACCGGTTGCTGGCTGACCTTCTGCTCGGCGTCCAGCAGCAACACCTGGGCGATGCCGGCGCTGTCGCGCAAGATGGCCCGTTGCGGCACGGTGATGCCTTGGCTGTTGACCGCCTGTTCCAGGCGCACGCGGATGAAACTGCCTGGCAGCAGGTCCAGGTCGGGGTTGGGGAACTCGCTGCGCAGGGTGATCTGGCCGGTGCTCGGGTCGACGCTGAGGTCGGTGAACAGCAACTTGCCGGGCAGCGGATAAGGGCTGCCGTCGTCCTGGATCAAGGTGGCCTTGGCTTGGCCCTGGCCGACCGCTTGCAAAAGCCCTGCGCGGAAGGCGCGGCGCAGGTCATTGAGTTCGCGGGTCGATTGCGTGAGGTCGGCGTGGATCGGGTCCAGTTGCTGGATCAACGCCAACGGTGTGCTTTCGTTCTGCCCGACCAAGGCACCTTCCGTCACCAGGGCGCGGCCGATGCGCCCGGATATCGGCGCGGTCACCGTGGCATACCCGAGGTTCAGTTTCGCCCGTTCCACCGCGGCCTTGTTGGCGGCGACGTCCGCGGCCGTCTGGCGCACGTTGGCCCTGGCGTTGTCGTAGTCCTGGCCACTGATCGCCTTGTCGTCGATCAACTGAGCGTAACGTTGTGCCTGCAAGCGGGCCTGGAACGCATTGGCCTCGGCCTTGCGCAATGCCGCCTCGGCACTGTCCAGGTCGGCCTTGAACGGCGCCGGATCGATGCGAAACAGCACCTCGCCCTGTTTGACGTCGCGGCCTTCGTGAAACACCCGCTGCAAGACCACGCCGGCGACCCGCGCCCGGACTTCGGCGACCCGTGGCGCGGCGATCCGGCCGCTCAGCTCGTTGCTGATCGACAGTGGCCGGGCCTGGACCGTTTCGACACGCACGCTTGCCAGCGGGGCGGAGGCTTGCGGGTTCGAGGCGCTATCACAGCCACTGAGCAACAGCGCGCCGACCAACAGGCCCAGTGTGACGAAAGGAATCTTGGACATGGTGCTTCCCCAATATTGAGCCGCCCATGGTAGGGATCGAGGCCAATGCCAGGGGTGAAGCTTTGTAGGCGCTCTGTGAAATTGTGTAAGCGCACAGGCCACTAGATCCGAAAATGCCCCACCAACTGCTGTTGATGGTTGGCCATGGCATGCAACGAATGGCTCGCCTGCGACGCTTCTTGCATCCGGCTGGTCAAGGTTTCGCTGATTGCGCGAATGTCGCTGACGCGATGGCTGATGTCTTCCACGACAGTGCTTTGCTCCAGGGCGGCACTGGCGATCTGTTGGTTCATGTGTTCGATCACTTCCACGGCGTCGGTGATGTGTTGCAGCGCCACATGGGTCTTTTCGACTTGGGCGACGCTGTCCCTGGCCTGTTCGCGGCTCAGTTGGGTGCTGTGCACGACCTCCTGGCTCAGCTGTTGCAACGCTTCGATCACCTCGCGTATCTGCTCGACCGAGTTCTGGGTGTTGCTGGCCAGATGGCGAACTTCGTCGGCCACCACGGCAAAGCCGCGCCCCTGTTCGCCGGCCCTGGCCGCTTCGATAGCGGCATTCAAGGCCAGCAGATTGGTCTGCTGGGCAATGGCACAAATTACGTCCAGCACCTGGCCAATGTGTTGGCTGTTGCCGGCCAGCGCCTGCACTTGCTCGAGCGTGGTTTCCAGGCGCCGGTCGAGGCTGTCAATGCTGGTGACCGCGCTGGCGAATAATTCCCGCCCCGATCGGCTGGCGTTTTCGGCAACGGTGGCGGCATCGGCCGCCTGGTGGGAATGGCGAGCCACTTCCTGGGCGCTGGTGCTCATTTCATGCAAGGCGGTCGCTGCCAGCTCGACTTCCCGGTACTGCGTGTGCATGCCGGCGCTGACTTCCCGGGCCACCCGCGCCGACGTATCGGCGGTGTTGCGGGTGTCCAGGGAGGCTTGCTGGATATCGCGGATAATGGGCTGCAACTTGTCGAGAAAACGGTTGAAGCCCCTGGCCAGATGGCCCAATTCATCGTGGCGATCGTTGGGCAGGCGCCGGGTGAGATCGCCGTCGCCTTCGACAATCGCATCGAGCATATGCGCCACCCTCAGCAGCGGCCGGGTCACGCCGTAAGCGGTGAGCCAGATGAGCGACAGTCCCAAGCCGGCAGCCAGCAAGCCCAGGCTGAGGTTGAGCCAGTTGGCCTGGCGATGCTTGTCGTCCAACTGCGCCTGCATGTGCAGGGCTGGCGCTTGCACAAGCGCTTCAGGTACGCGTATCTGCAATTGCCAGGGGGTATTGGCGGCAACGGTTTGCACGGCTTGCCGAACGTCGACCGAGGGGCCGCCAACCGTGCCGCTATGGCCGGCAACTTGCCCTGACGGGGAAAGAATGTTGATCTCGCTGTGGCCGGGATACAGGTCGTTGGCCAGGCTGGCGGCCAGTTGCTGGAGGGTATCGAGGCTGATGTCCATGCCTACCACACCGATGACGTTGCCCTGGTCCAGCAGCGGTATGGAGATGCTGCTCATCAACGTCTTCTGGCCTTCGACCTCGATCGCGTAGGGCTCTGTCACGCAGGTGCGCCCCAGGGTCTGCGGGCAGACGTACCAGGCGTTGGCCGGCTCGCTGCCCGGTGGTGCGGTGTTGGCGCTGATCTGGGCTTCGCTGAGCACCTCCTGCACCAGGTGGCCGGGTTGGCTTTGCGACCAGTACAAGGCGAAGCGACCTTTTTCATTGCCGGCCAGATCGCGTTGGCCAATGAAACCGGCATCTTCACCGACCAGCGCGTCGGGGAACAGCACCACGTAGAAACCGAGGACTTTTTCGCGGTTCTGAAGGGCTTGGCGGGTCGCGGCGATCAGGTCGCGGCGCAGTTGCCCTGGCGTCAGTCGCCCGTTCCACGCCTGGGCGCGCAGTTGCAGGACCTGCTGGGCAAAACCTTCCCCATAGATCGCGGTTTCGCTGAAAAAGCGCTCCACCCGCTGACCGTGTGCCAGGCCCTGTGCCTGCAGGCCTTCCAGGGCCGAGCGCCCGAGCAGTTGGCTGCTTTGCTGCTTGAGCAGCGTTGCGCCTTGCTGGTTCTGATACAGGGAGGCACCGGTCAATGCCCCGACGACGGCCAGCAGGCACAGCCCACTCAGGAGCGTGATCCGCCATTGGATAGAGAGACGAGCGAAGAACATGCCGAGATTTTCCTGCGCTTAGGGATTTTATTGTTCTGTGCCCAGCACTGTTTGAACGACGGGCAAGGCTATCTTGCGGCAGGAAGCGTCTGCCGGTTATCCCGAATCGGCAGCTTTTGCAGGCATTGGGCTAATGCGAGTCACTTAGGGCGACGACGTCCCTGTGGCGAGGGGATAAATCCCCTCGCCACAGAGGCTGACCTGTTTTGGGGCGCCGCCTCGGATGCTGCCGTTTTGGGATAGCGAAGGGTTTTGGCAAGGGCCTAGCATCGAATCCAGCGTGCAAGCAGAACAATAAGCTTTTGGACGTCGGCGAAACTGGCCGTCTCCGATCCAGCAACAACTGCCTCATACAATAAGGTCAAGAACAATGAGTGTATCTTTCCCGATCAGCAGCTCGACGGAGTTGAAGCGCGGCGCCCTGGGCGTCGGCTTCATCATCTTCTTTGTGATTTCGGCGGCGAGCCCCTTGAGCGTCATCGCCGGCGGTTTCCCCATCGGCATCATGCTGGGCAACGGCGCGGGTACGCCGGCGTTGCTGCTCCTGGCGCTGTTGGTGTTGCTGGCCTTCTCGGCGGGCTACACGGCCATGTCCCGGCACGTGACCAACGCCGGTGGTTTCTATGCCTTCACCTCTCGCGGTTTGGGTGGCCTGGCCGGCGGCGCGGCGGGGGTGCTGGCGATGTTCGCCTACAACATTCTCCAGGTCGGGCTGTACGGCATGTTCGGCGGCGTGGTCAGCGGCACGATGGCCAGTGTCTTTGGCCTGGATTTGCCGTGGTGGACGTATTCGCTCCTGGCGATGGCGAGCGTCGCGATTCTCGGTTATCGCAAGATCGACCTGTCGGCCCGGGTGCTGTCGGTGGTGGTCATTGCCGAGTACCTGGCGATCCTGACGCTGGATTTCGCCATTCTCAAGACCGGCGGCGACAGCGGTATCAATCTCGATTCGTTCGATCGCAGCCATGTGTTCAGCGGCACGCCGTCCATCGGCTTGCTGTTCTGCTTCGCGGCGTTCATCGGCTTCGAGGCCACCACCATCTACGGCGAGGAGGCCAGGAACCCGCACCGTACGATTCCCATCGCCACCTACAGCTCGGTGCTGCTGATCGGTGGTTTCTATGCCCTGTCGGTCTGGGCGATGGTGGTTGGCGTAGGCGCGGACAAGATCGTACCGACCTTGCAGGCGCTCCAGGATCCCACCACGTTCATCTACGGCATGTCCGATCACTTTGTCGGCCCGCACCTGACCCAGGTCATCCGTGTGCTGTTCATGGTCAGCATCTACGCCGGCCTGCTGGCGTTCCACAACGCCGCGGCGCGTTACTTCTATGCCATCGGGCGTGACGGTTTGCTGCACAGCCGGTTGGGCACCACCCACCGCGTGCATCAGAGTCCGCACATGGGCTCGGTCCTGCAGAGCCTGATCGCAGCGGTGGTGGTGCTGATCTTCGCCGCGCTGGACGCCGATCCGATCCTGCAATTGTTCGCCTGGTTCTCCAACCTGGCCACGTTGTGCGTGATCTTGCTCATGGCCCTGACCTCGGCGGCGGTATGGGCCTATTTCCGCTCGCACCCGGAGTTGAAGCTGGGGCTCTGGCGCGGTCGGATTCTTCCGGGCTTTTCGTGCCTGGCATTGCTGGCGGTCCTGGTCCTTGCAGTGATTCATTTCGACGTGCTGACCGGCGCCAGCCAGCTCTTGTCCTACGGTCTTTGCGCCGTCATTCCCGTCGCGCTGATTGTTGGCGTGTTCCTCGCCGCCCGATTGCGCAAGTCCTCGCCGGAGCGGTTCGTGGCGTTGGGCAGCCACAAGCTCTAGGGCGCCACGCGACCACGTCAAACCACACAAAAAACTGCGCTGTCGTTCGGGACGGTCCGGCAGCGCGTGAAAGGAAGATGCTATGCACGATTATCAAATGCTCATCGATGGAGCCCGGGTCGACGGCGAAAACGGCCACTTCGATGTGGTCAATCCGGCGACCGGCACCGTGTTCGCCCGTTGCGCGGCCGGTTCCCTGGCCCAGTTGGACCTTGCCGTCGAAGCGGCGCAGTCGGCCTTTATCGAGTGGCGATACAGCAGCCATGAAGATCGCCGCCAGCGCCTGCTGAGTATCGCGGCGGACATCGAGCAGGACGTCGAGTCGTTGGCCCGGCTGATTGTCCTGGAGCAGGGCAAGCCGCTGGAACTGGCGTTCTCCGAAGTGATGGGCGCGGTGGCCTGGACGCGTTACGCCGCCGAACAACAGATCCCTGTGGAGCTGGTGGAGGAGACCCCGAGCCAGCGTATTGAATTGCACCGCAAGCCGTTGGGCGTCGTCGCATCGATCACGCCCTGGAACTGGCCATTCATGATCGCCGTCTGGCACATCATGCCGGCGTTGCGGGCCGGCAACTGCGTGATCAGCAAACCGTCGAGCCTGACCCCTCTCAGCACGTTGCGCCTGGTGGAGATCATCGCGCGGCATGTCCCTCGGGGCGTGATCAATAGCGTGACCGGCGAACAAGGTTTCGGCAGTGCGATCACTGCCCACGCCGGCATCCAGAAGATCGTCTTCACCGGCTCGACCGCCACCGGCCAAAGCGTGATGCGCGGCGCCGCGGGCAACCTCAAGCGCCTGACCCTGGAGCTGGGCGGTAACGATGCCGCCATCGTGCTGCCCGGTACGTCGGTCGAGGCGGTGGCCGAAGACATTTTCCAGGCGGCCTTCCTGAACATGGGGCAGACCTGCGCCGCCCTCAAGCGTCTGTACATCCACCAATCCCAGTACGAAGCCTTTGCCGAGGCCCTGGCCGTTATCGCCAGGCGCCAGGTGGTGGGTGACGGCCTGGCGCCTGGGGTCACGTTTGGCCCGGTGCAGAACCTCGAACAGCTGACGCTGGTTGAGGAATTGGTGGCGGACGCCCGTGCCCAGGGCGCGCGGGTGTTGTGCGGCGGTGCCCGGCTGGACCGCCCGGGTTTTTTCTATCCGCCGACGCTGGTCGCCGATGTGACCGACGGACAGCGCCTGGTGGACGAGGAACAGTTCGGTCCGGTGTTGCCCCTGATCGCCTATCAGGATGTCGAGGATGTCCTGCGCCGCGCCAATGCCGGCGACATGGGCCTGGGCGGGTCGGTCTGGGGCCGCGACAGCGAGCAGGCACAGGCATTGGCCAGTCGCTTGGAATGTGGCATGGCCTGGGTCAATTGCCATGCGCAGATCCAGCCGAACACGCCGTTTGGTGGCAGCAAGATGTCCGGGTTCGGCGTCGAGTTCGGCCTTGAAGGGCTGTTGGAGTTTACCGGCCAGCAGCTGTTGTACGTACGCAAGCGTGAAACAGAGTGAGGACTGAAACCATGTACGAGCACTACAAGACAGCACAGAAAAAGTTCTGGCACCCGATGAGTTCTTCGGCGCCAGCCAACCGCTCCAAGACCTTGATCATCGCCCGTGGCGACGGCAACTACATCACCGATATCGAGGGCCATCGCATGCTCGATGGTGTGGGCGGCCTCTGGAACGTGAACGTGGGCCATAACCGGCCTTCGGTGAAGGCGGCCATCGCCGCGCAACTGGACGAACTGGCTTATTACCAGACCTTCGACGGCATCGCCCATCCGCGGGTGTTCGACCTGGCCGAGCGGCTGACGTCGATGTTCGCCCAGGAAAACATGGCGCGGGTGCTGTTCAGTTCCGGCGGTTCCGATGCGGTCGAGACGGCCCTGAAAATGGCCCGCCAATACTGGATCGCCAGCGGCGAGCCAGGGCGCACGCGTTTCCTGTCGTTGCGCAATGGCTACCATGGCGTGCACGTGGGCGGCACCTCCGTGGGCGGCAACGGGGTCTATCACTACAACCACGGGCCACTGTTAGCCGGCTGTCATCTGCTCGATACGCCGTGGCTGTACCGCAACCCATGGGACTGCCGCGATCCGGAGGAGTTGACCGTTCACTGCATTCGTCAGTTGGAAGACCAGATCGCGCTGCTGGGTCCGCAGACCATTGCCGCATTGGTCGCCGAGCCGGTGCAAGGTGCCGGTGGCGTGATCGTGCCGCCGGCGCATTACTGGAAGAGGCTGCGTGAAGTCTGTGATCGCCACGGCATCTTGTTGATCGCCGATGAAGTGGTCACGGGGTTCGGCCGCACCGGCTGCATGCTCGGCAGCCGGGGCTGGGGCGTCGCGCCCGATGTGCTGTGCCTGGCCAAGGGCATCACCGCCGGCTACATCCCCATGGGTGCGACGGTGTTCAACCAGCGTATCGCCGATGCCATCGAGAACGGTCCGGGTTTCAGCAGCGTGATCATGCATGGCTACACCTACAGCGGTCACCCGACGGCGTGTGCGGCGGCCCTGGCGGTGCTGGACATCGTCGAAGCCGAGGACTTGCCGGGCAATGCCGGGAAAGTCGGTGCCCAATTGCTGGAGCAACTGCAGCCGCTGACCGAGCGTTATGCGGTGGTGGGCGAAGTGCGCGGCAAGGGCTTGATGATCGCCGTGGACCTGGTGGCGGACAAGGTCACCCGCGAGCCGCTGGACCCGGCCAACGGCCTGGCCTCGCGCATCGCCGAGCAGGCGCGCCGCGCCGGCGTACTGGTGCGCCCGATAGGCAACAAAATCGTGATGTCGCCACCGCTGACCCTCACCTCCGACGAGGCCGCCATGATGGTCGCTGCGTTGGACGGCGCGCTCGCCGATTGCCGCTAGCCCGACCCGCCGGCGCAGCGTGCTGCGCCGGCTCCTGAGTATAAAGACAGCCTTCGAAGGCGCACCACAAGGAGCTCCAGCCATGCGGAACCTGTCGCGTATGGAATTTTTCGGCAGTGGCCTTGCCTGTACGTTGGCGCTCTGCGCCGCGAGTCAGGTCCAGGCCTATGCGTTGTATGCCGATGACGACACTCACCTCAACGCCGACATGCTGGCGGTGTTCGGCCATTTCAACAGTCGCAAGAACTACGACGGCAGGCCTGGCGGTTCAACCTGGCGCGAAGGCTTCATCAAGTATGGCGTCAGCGGCGACCAGGGGCTGGCCGGCCGTGGCAGCGCCTACGGTGCGTTCAGCCTGGTCAGTTCCGCCACCTGGGGCGATGGCGACGCGGCCGGCAATACACTGGGCAGCGAGCGCACGACGAAGATCGAAGACGCTTACCTGGGCTGGCGCTCCGCCGATCTGTTTCCTTTGCTGGGGCAGGACGGTGTCGATATCTCCGGCGGCCGCCAGGTGGTCAAGCTGGGCAGGGGGTTCTTGATCAACGATGACGGGCCGAACCTGGGCAAAGGGCCTGCCGATGGGCGCTTGAATCGCGGGGGTGCCTATTACCTGGCCGCCCGGCACGCCTTCGACCAGACCGCCGTATTGCGTCTGGGCGGGCAGGAGGGGCTGCATGGCAGTGCGGTCTGGCTCAAGTCCGACAACCGTGCCCAGGCCGAAACCGAATTGGCCGCTGGCACGCTGGACTACACCGCCAAGGCCGGGACCTTGGGCTTGACCTGGATCCATGGCCTGGATGTGAGCGACCAGTGGGCCAGCGCTTTCCAGAAGCAACGCGAGGGCATGGATGTCTACAGCATTCGTGGTGAAGGCGACGCGGGCATCGAGAACGCCAGCCTGGCATTCGAATACGCCTGGCAGGACAAGGACGCGGGCCCGCAGAACGCTTGGTACGCCGAGGCCGGCTACACCTTTGCCGATCTCGCCTGGGCACCCAAGCTGACGTATCGCTACACCCGCTATTCGCAGAAGTGGGATTCGCTGTTCACCGGGCAAAGCACGGGTTATGGCACGTGGTTCCAGGGTGAGGTCGCGGGCAATTATGCCGGGCCCTTCAACAGCAACACGGGCATTCATCATGTCGGCCTGACAGCCACGCCGTTGGAGAACCTGACCCTCGGTGCGTTGTACTTCGATTACAACACCGTACGTAAAGACAACGCCCTGAACCTGGATGCCCGTGAGCTGGATGTGTATGCCGAGTGGGCCGTCAACGAGCATCTGATCGTCACACCGCTGATCGGCCTCTACAAGCCGGATCGGGATGCGACGACGGGGGGCAATCAAGTGACGGGCAATGGCACCAACGTGTACAGCCAGGTGACGGTGGCCGTGCCGTTCTGAGGCAGGAGTTGTTCGATAAACCCTGTGGGAGCGAGCTTGCTCGCGATGACGGCGGCCCAATCAACATCCATCTCAACTGATCCACCGCAATCGCGAGCAAGCTCGCTCCCACAGGGAATTTGGGGGGAATTCAAATCCTGCGGTCATCCCGAAAATCGGCCCAGAGCGGTTAGCTCCCTCGCCGTAGGGCACTGGTATGGCTGCACCTCCGGTTTCTAGCCGACGGCAGGCTGGGTATGCATCCGCTCGGCAATCCGCCGGGTGGTGTCCATCACCATTTCAACCACGGTTTCCTGGCGCAGCAGCTTGAAGCTTTGGGTGCTGCCCACGGCCGAAAGGCTGCCCACCACCTCCTCGAGCTCCGGGTTGACGATCGGCGCGGCGATACCGGTGAGGCCCAGGTTGAGTTCGTCGTGGGTCATGCAATAGCCATCCTTGCGGATTTTTTTCGTGGCCTTGGAAAAGCTTGCCCAGTCATGGTCGCTGTCGGGGTCGTTGGCCAGGTGTTCTTCGAACAGGCGTTGCAGGCGCCGACCCTTCTGGAAGGCGATCAATACCTTGGATTGCGCACCGCGAAAAAACGGCAGTGGTTGGCCGCGGCCGAATGAGAACTGGTAGGTGTCACTGGGTTCGGCGATGTAGGTATTGATGATACGGCCGTCGTAGAAAACGCTGGCGAACACCGCCAGGCCAGTGGCGTCGGACAGCTCGTGCATCAACTCGCGGCCTGCCACGAGGATCGGGTCGTACTGCCGCATCATCCAGTCCAGCTCAATGATGCGTGGCCCCAGGCCATAGCTGCCGGCATCCACCCGCACCAGCAGGCCGGCATCGCACAAGTCCTTGACGTAGCGGTACACGGTCGCCCGTGAGAGGCCCATGCGCTCGGCGATGGTCTCGGGGTCGATCTTCAATGTGGCCGGGCCGAAGAGGTCCAGCACACTCAGCATTTTGCTCAGACTGCTCATTTCGCTCCTAAAGGGGGGAATGGCGCGTAGGGGGTCGTTGGGTGAGCACTATAGGTAGCCGCGGCGCTGATGAAAAGCCCGCCCGCTCGCTCAGGAGCGCGTCGCCACGGTAACTCAATGCTTGAGAAATACAAGCGGATTTTCAGTCGTTTACCTTCACAAAATATGCATTAATCTCAAAATATGATTTTAATGCAGAAAAATAGCTTGTTTTGTCGATTGTGCTGTGTGATAAATCTCAGCCACTGCAAACGCTCGATGAAGAGGGCTGGAAATGAATGGTGCGCAACTGATAGTGAAGGCGGCGGTGGCAAGCGGTATCGAATACTGCTTCGCCAATCCCGGAACGACTGAAATTCCCCTGGTGGCAGCCATGGCCAGCGCGCCAGCCCTCAAGCCGGTGTTGTCCTTGTTCGAAGGGGTATGCACCGGTGCGGCGGATGGCTACGGCCGGATTGCCGGCAAGCCGGCGATGACCCTGACTCACCTCGGCCCAGGCTTTGCCAATGGCATTGCCAACCTGCACAACGCACGTCGCGCCAACACCCCGATCGTCAACGTCATCGGCGATCATGCGTCCTGGCACGTCAATTACGATCCACCGCTGGCCAGTGACATCCAGGCGTTGGCCGGCAGCGTTTCCAAGTGGGTACGGACCTCGCGCACGGCGTCGGGCGTCGGTGAGGATTTCCAGGAGGCGGTGCGTGCCGCCTGGCAAGCCAACGGCCAGATCGCCAGCCTGATCCTGCCGATGGACCTGCAAGCCAGCACCGTGCAGCACGAGAAAACCTTCACGGCATTGCAGGCTCCGGTCCGGCGTTTTGCCGGTGACCGGGTCGAGGCGGTCGCCCAGGCACTGCGTGATGGTCGGCGCCTGGTGTTTATCGTCGGCGACCAAGGCTTGTCCGTCGCCGGCCTGGAAGCGGCGGGGCGCCTGGCGCAACTGCCGGGCGTGCGGCTGTTCGCCGAAACCTTTCCGCGCCTGAGTTATCGCGGTGGTGGCCTGCCAGACCTGGATCGCCTGCCTTACTTCCCCGAAGTGGCCATCGAGATCCTTGACCAATACGACGCGGTGGTCTGCGCCGGCGTCCCCGAGCCCATCAGCTACTTCGGCTACGAAGGCATTGCCTCCCGGCTGGCAGAGCGTGAACGCCTGCTGTGTCTGGCCGAGGTGGGGGACGACGTTGCCGGGGCGCTCACTGCGCTGGCCGATGCGCTCGAGGCGCCGGCTTACGTGCCCACGCCAACCGGTATCGAACTGCCGCCCGGCGAAGCCGCGTTGACACCGCAGTCGGTGGGCCAGGTGCTGGCCGCATCGTTGCCGGACGACTGCATCGTTTCGGTGGAAGGCGGCACGTGCGGCTATCCGTTCTTCACCGCCTCGGCCCATGCCGCACGGCATCGGGTCCTGACCAACACCGGTGGGGCCATCGGCCAGGGCATCCCGGTGGGCTTTGGCGCCGCCATGGCCGAGCGTGGCAACAAGGTGTTCTGCCTGCAATCGGACGGCAGTGCCCAGTACACCATCCAGACCTTATGGAGCATCGCCCGCGAGCAACTGCCGGTAGTGATCCTGATCGCGGCCAACCACCGCTACGCCATCCTGCAGAACGAGTTGCGCCGCTTCGGCATGACCGAGCTGGGCCCCGAGGCCCTGAGCCTGACGGTACTGGACCGCCCACGTATCGATTGGAAGGCCCTGGCCAAGGGCTACGGCTTGCCGGCCAGCACTGTGCACACCAACGGTGAGTTGCAACGCGCCTTGGCCAACGCCAAGGCCGACGGTGGTCCTTGCCTGATCGAAATGGCGCTGTGAAGGAGCGGATATGAACCCGATTCAATTGTTACCTGCGGTCGAGAAGTTCCTGTCGCAACCGGGGCGTCTGTTTATCGGCGGCACTTGGCAGGACGCCGCCGATGGCCGCCGGTTTGCCGTGGAAAACCCGGCCACTGAACAGACCCTGGCTGAAGTCGCCGAAGGTGGCGAACGCGACGTGGATGCCGCCGTCGCTGCCGCCCGCGTGGCCTTCACGGGGACCTGGGCGCAGCAGTCCCCGGCCCAGCGCGGGTTGCTGCTGTTTCGCCTGGCGGAACTGCTCGACCAGCACCGCGAAGAGCTGGCGCAACTGATCACCCTGGAAAACGGCAAGCCAATCGGCGCGGCCCGGGGCGAAGTGGCCAGCGCGGCCAATATCATTCGTTACTTCGCCGGTTGGCCGACCAAGATCGAAGGCAGCACGCTGCCGGTGTCGCCCTCCAGTGGCGCGCCGATGCTCAATTACACCTTGCGCGAGCCGGTGGGCGTCTGCGCGTTGATCGTGCCGTGGAACTTCCCGCTGACGATGTGCGTGTGGAAGCTCGGCCCGGTGCTGGCGACCGGTTGCGTCGCGGTGCTCAAGCCCGCCGAGCAGACGCCCCTGGTTGCCATTCGCCTGGTGCAGTTGATCGAGGCCGCCGGTTTCCCGGCCGGGGTGGTCAACCTGCTCACTGGCCTTGGCGCGCAGACTGGGGCACCGCTGGCCCGGCACCCGGACGTGGACAAGATCGCCTTCACCGGCTCGACCCAGGTGGGACGACTGATCGCCCAGGCGGCCACGGGCAACATGAAGAAGGTCTCCCTGGAACTGGGGGGCAAGTCCCCCAACATCATCCTGCCGGACGCCGACATCGTCCGGGCCGCCAAAGGCGCCGCCGATGGCATTTTCTACAACCAGGGCCAGGTTTGCACCGCCGGATCGCGTCTGTATGTGCACGCCAGCGTCCTCGACCAGGTGCTTGAAGAACTCCAGCGCCACGCGGCCGCTCATGTGCTGGGGCCAGGCCTGGATCCGGCCAGCAGCATGGGCCCGCTGGTTTCGGCCCGGCAATTGGGCGCGGTGCGCGGCTACCTGCAACGGGGCCAGGAAGAGGGCGCCGAACTGATCTGCGGCGGTGACCGGCCGGCCCACCTGGAACGCGGCCACTTCATCCGCCCCAGCGTGTTTCTCGACCGCGCCGAGCGCGCCTGTGTCGCCCGGGAAGAAATCTTCGGCCCGGTACTGACCGTCATGAGCTGGACCGAAATCGATGAACTGGTGCTGCGCGCCAACGACTCGCCTTACGGCCTGGCGGCGGGTCTCTGGACCCGTGACTTGCGCTCCGCCCATCGCGTGGCGGCGCAGTTGAAGGCCGGCTCGGTGTGGATCAACTGCTGGAACGTCGTCGACCCGGCCTCGCCATTTGGCGGCTACAAGCAGTCCGGCTGGGGTCGGGAAATGGGTAAGAACGTGATCGATGCCTACACCGAAACCAAAAGTGTCTTCGTCGATCTGGCTTGAACCGAATAATCACAAGAGGAACTGCTATGGATCTGGAATTGCAAGGCCGCGTGGCGATCGTCACCGGCGGCGGTATGGGCATCGGCAAGGAAGTCGCGCGCTTTTTGTCCCAGGAGGGTTGCAAGGTGGTGATCTGTGCGCGGCGCATGGAGTTTCTCCAGCAAGCCGCCGAAGAAATCACCGCCGAGACCGGCAACGAAGTACTGCCGCTGTACTGTGACACCAACCAGATGTCGGCGGTGTCCGACATGGTCGAGGCGGCCCACAAGCACTTTGGCCGCATCGACATCCTGGTCAACGGCGCCGCGGCACCGTCCGGCGTGGTGCGCAACGACATCGAACATGCCGGCGACGACGAATTGCTTTCGGACCTCAACACCAAGGTGATCGGCTATTTCCGTTGCGCCAAGGCGGTGACCCCGCACATGAAGGCCGGTGGCTTCGGTCGCATCATCAACATCGGTGGCTTGACCGGGCGTGGCAGCAAGGTCCTCTCGGGCATGCGCAACCTGGCCATCGCCCACATGACCAAGACGCTCTCCGACCAACTGGGCCCTTCCGGCATCACCGTCAACCTGATCCACCCCGGTGTGGTCGACACCCCGCATATCCAGGAGCTGTACGAGCGCGAAGGGGTCAAGCAGGGCAAGACGCCTGAGCAGGTGGAGCAGGGCTACATCGACGCGACGCCGATCCGGCGCACCCTGGCGCCCATCGAAATGGGCTGGCTGATCGGTTTCCTCGCATCCCCCAAGGCAGGTGCCGTGACCGGGGAATCCATTGGCATCGACGGCGGCTTGACCCGTGGCATCTTCATTTGAGGAGCAGCAGTGATGAGTAACGGAACCCTTTTGGTCGCCACCGTAGGGCAAGCGGTGATCCGCAGCGCCGACGATGGCCGTACCTGGCATCGCCTGGGCCTGGGCCAGGACCTGGAATTCGATGCGATCACCCGATCCCTGAGTTTCCATCCGGGTACGCCCGAGGTGATCTACGCCGGCACCGACGTCGGTCTGTGCATCAGCCGCGATACCGGCGGCCATTGGCAGCGGGTGGATTCGCCGTTCAACGGGCAGACCGTCTGGAAGGTGGCGGTGGATCCCCAGGATGCACAGCGTATTTTCGTGGGCACCGGTGCGCCCTCGCGCGCCGTGCTATGGCGCACCCTCGACGGTGGCCAGCACTGGGACCGTGCTCCCGTGGAGATCCCGGAGTTCTGCGATGGCGTCAGTCGTCCACGCCTGCTGGCTTTCGCCTACGACCCGACGGACCGCAACCAGCTCTGGTTCGGCCTGGAAGAGGGCGGGCTGTTCCACAGCCGTGACGGTGGCGAGAGCTGGACCCGCGTCGATGATCGCTTGCTGTGGGACTTCAACTCGGACGTGCACAACATCGTGGTCCTGCCCAACCATGGGCAAAAGGTCATCGTCGTGGTGTGCGTCAATGCTGTTTACCGCAGCCTCGACGAGGGGCAGACCTGGACCGGCATCGTCGCCCGGGAAGCCTTCGGTCTGTATTACGTGCGCGCCATGAATGCACCGTTGGGCGGCGAGGATACGCTCTACCTGAGCATCTCCGACGGCACCCCGGGCACCACCAGCAAGGTCCTGGTTTCCCGGGATGCCGCCCTCGGTTGGGAAGTGCTGCCGCTGCCGCAACAACCCAACTCCTGTGTCTGGGCGATTGCCTTGAACCCTGCCGACCCGCGCCAGATCGTCGCCGGCACCAAGTACGGGCATCTGTTCACTTCCGAAAATGGCGGTGACGGCTGGCAGAAGCAGTGGCGTGAATTCAGTGAAATCGCTGACGTGCTCTGGACCCCCGCCGTGGCGCAAATCAAGTCCGGGCATCAATCCATCATCAAGAAAAACTGAGGTATCGCGCGATGAAAGTCGAAGTCGTTCGTACTCACCTGTCGTTGTTCGTGAGCGACCCGGAAGTGTCGGCCCGTTGGTACGCCGATGTGCTGGGCATGCATGAAAGCGCCCGGGGTGAAAGCTGGATCATGATGGCGTTTGGTGCCAAGCATCATGACATCGCGTTGCTCCGCGCAGAGCCCGGGGCCCACCAGGGCGGCCTGGGGTTGCAGCACTACGGGCTGGAGATCGCGGGTGACATGACCACCCTGCGCAAGCTCTACGGCATGTTGCTGAACAAGGGCGTCGAGGTGGTGAAGATCACTGACCACGAGATCGGCAACGGCGTGTACTTCAACGACCCCGACGGCAATCGCATGGAGTTTTTCCTCGAGTCCGAACACGACGACGAGCGCGGCAAGGCCCGCTTCAAGGCCGCTGGGGCCCCCAGCCGGCATTTCGATCTCGACCCACTTTAAAGAGGCAAGTCTGATGAAAAACGCGAATTTCGCCAGTTACCACATCCGCAAATGGTACAGCTTCGTCGAGGAAACCCTGGCCAACGAAACCGGCCAGTTGGCCGATGGCGAGCCGCTGTTCAAGTACGCCATTGGGGCGGTGATCGCCAACCCTTACGCCGGACGTTTCAGCGAAAGCCTGGCCGAGTTGATAGAACCGTCACCCTTGCTCGGCCAGGAGTTTGGTCGGCGTATCCAAGCCTTGGCCGGCGAGCATGAGATTGTCAGTTACGGCAAGGCGTGCCTGGTGGGCAGCCAGGGCGAGTACGAGCACGGCAATGCGTTGCTGACCAATCCGGCGGCGGATCCGATCCGTGTCGCATTGGGCGGTGGCAAGTCCTGGGTGCCCTCCACCGGCAAGCGCGGCGGGCCTGGCGTGACCATCGACGTACCGCTGGCCCACAAGGACGCGCTGTATGTCCGCTCCCATTACGACAGCATTTCCCTGTCGTTCGGCGATGGTCCCTCGGCCGACGAGTTGATCATCATCTGGGCCTTCGCCACGCGCGGGCGTTTGCATGCACGCCTGGGTGGTCTGCGGGCCGCTGACGTCAAGGGCAATGACGGCCTGTATTGAGGTGCGCTGACGTGGGAAGCCAACGAATGTCTGCAAACAGCCAGTTCTTCACCAATCGTTCGGGGATGCGCCTGCACTACTTGTCATGGGGCAACGCGTCAGGCATTCCCGTGTTGCTGCTGCATGGGCTGCGGGCCTATGCCCAGACCTGGGCGTCCCTGGCCAATGTGTTGGGCGAGCGATTCTGTTGCCATGCCCTGGACCAGCGCGGCCGTGGCGACAGCGACTGGGCAGAGGCTTCCAGCTACCGGACCGAAGCCTATGTCAGCGATCTGGAGGATTGGGTCAAGCACCTGGGGCTGGAGCGTTTCGTGCTGGTGGGGCATTCCCTCGGCGGCACCAATGCGCTGGAGTATGCCCGGCTCAATCCTGGACACCTGCAAGCCCTGGTGATCGAAGACATCGGCCCCGGCTCGTCGATCAGCGGCGACGGTGCCGAGCGCATCCGTCGCGAGATGAGCCAGACGCCCCTGTCGTTTCCCGACTGGGAAAGTGCCGCGCAGTTCTGGCGCCGCTCACGTCCCGGTCTGTCCGCCCAGGGGCTGGCGTCCAGGCTGATCCATTCGATGAAGGAAACCCCGGCAGGCATCGGCTGGCGCCATGATCAGGCCGGCATTGCCCAGGCGCGCCTGAGCATCACCCCGACCGACCTGTGGCCGGCGGTCCGGGCGCTGGATTGCCCGACGCTGTTCATCCGGGGCGCGCGCTCCGATTTTCTGCCCGAGGCGACCCTGGAGGCGATGAAGGAGGCCAATCCGCGCGTGCATACAGCGCAGATCGCCGACGCCAGCCATTATGTCCATGACGACCAGGAGGATACGTTCAACCGTGTCGTCATGGATTACTTGCACGACCAATGCCTACAACCACAACAACAAAGCGGTGAATAACGATGAAGCAGGAGAAAACCCAGGTTGTCATCGTGGGCGGCGGCCCGAACGGGATCACGGCCGCTCATTACATGGGGCTGTACGGTATCGACTGCATCGTCCTTGAATTGGCTGACGGCGTCCTGCCGTATCCCCGCGCGGTGGGCATGGATGACGAGGCGCTGCGGGTGTTGCAGGGCATCGGCATCGCCGAACTGGCCGCGCGGGACATGATCTGCAACGTGCCCTTGCGTTACTACAATGCGCGAGGCGTCTGTTTCGCCGAGGTCAAGCCGAGCACGGCGAACTATGGCTGGCCGATGCGCAACATCTTCATGCAACAGTTGCTGGAAACGACATTGCGCGAGCAGTTGGGCAAACACGCCAGTGTCAAGTTGCGCCAGGGCCATGAAATGCTTGACCTGGAGCAGGATGCCGAGGGCGTGACCTTGCAGGTGCGTGATGCCCGGGGCGAGCTTTATCAGTTGCAGGCGCAGTACGTGATCGGTGCCGATGGCGGACGCTCCAGCGTGCGCAAGAAACTCGGCATCGAACTGCTGGGGCTGACCCACCCGCGCAAATGGGTGGTGATCGATACGGCCAACGACACCCTCGATGCACCGTATACCGCCTTGCACGCCGACCCTCAGCGACCTTTCGTCTGCATCTACCTGCCGTATCAGCAACGGCGCTGGGAGTTCATGCTCCTGGAGGGCGAAGACGAAACCCGGATGTGCGAAGAGGCGACGATCCGGGACTTGATCCGTGGGCATATCGGCGATGCGGTCGATCAACTGGAAATCATCCGGATCCGCGCCTACACCCATAATTCCCGGGTCGCGGCGCGCTTTGTCCAGGGCCGTGTGGCATTGGTGGGGGATGCGGCGCATATTTCCCCGCCCTGGGCCGGGCAGGGGCTCAATTCGGGCTTGCGTGATGTCGCCAACGTCAGCTGGAAGCTCGCCGCGATTCTCCAAGGGCGGGCGTCGCCGACGATCCTGGCCAGTTACGACCAGGAGCGCCGTGGACATGCGACCGATCTCATCGCGTTGGCCGACAACATGGGCGCCGTCCTGGGGCTGACCAACCCGTTGATGGCGGGGGTGCGGGACTGGTTGTTCCAGGCCGTCAACAGCGTCGACAACCTGCGTTCGCACTTGCTGGAGTTCAAGTTCAAACCCAAGGCGACCATCACCAAGGGCCTGGTGTATCACGAGCGCGCCGAGCTGCATGAGGATGATCTGGTCGGGCAGTTGTTCATCCAGCCGTCCATCGAAGATGCCCAGGGCCAGCGCCGACGCCTGGACGAGGTGCTGGGGCATTCCTATGCGGTGCTGGGGTATCGGGTCGACCCGAGCGAACCGCTCAGCGAAGAAACCGCCGCCTGGTGGGCGCGCTGGGAGACGCGCTTCATCCAGATCAATCGCTCGCGCAGTGGCGTGGGGCGCAACCAACCCTTGTCTGCCTGCGGGGCCATTTGTGTCGAGGACGTCGATAACCGCCTCGGCGAATGGTTTGCCAAGGTGCGTGATTGTGTCGTGGTGGTGCGGCCGGATCGGTTCGTGGCCGCGATCACCACGCCCGAGCGGCTTGAGGGCGTGTTGCGCAAACTGGCGGAGCAACTCTCATGAGCCGTGAAGATCATCTGTTGGTCCGGCTTCACGATGCCGCGCAGGCCGTGCACGCCTTGCCGTCGTTGGAACCAGAGGCCGTCGACCTGCCGACAGGCTACACCTTGCAGCGCGAGGCGCTGCGCCGGCGCCAGGTCGGTGGTGAGCGCTTGACCGGATGGAAAGTGGCCTTCGCCGGCCGTGCCGCCCAGGACCGTTTCGGTATTGATGAGCCGGTATTGGGCGCGCTGACCGATGCCATGGTGGTGGAACCCGATCGTGGGGTGTCGCTTGCGCGGCTGATCCAGCCGAAGTTGGAAATCGAGCTGGCGTTTGTCCTGGGGCGTACGCTGGTGCCCGGTTTCTACAGCGACGAGGACATCCTCGCCGCCGTGTCCGACGTCGCGCCGGCGTTCGAAATTGCCGATTGCCGCTGGCAGGGCTGGCGTTTCGGCGTCGGCGCGTTTCTTGCCGACAATGCCGCTGCGGGGCTGTATTGCCTGGGCGCGCGGGTCAGGTTCCATCCCGAGCGATTGGCCCACCTGAACTATCGCCTGGCGTGCGATGGGGTGTCCTGTGGCGAGGGCAACGCCCAGGCGCGCGAGGACACCCCCCAGTCCAACCTGTGCTGGCTGGTGCGGCGTTTGCTGGCTGACGGGCAGTGCGTTGAAGCGGGGCAGGTGGTGCTGTCCGGCGCTTTGTTGGCACCTTTGGAAATCAAGGCCGCCGAGTATCGGTTGGACATGCTTGGCATGGAACTGGCTTTGGTTTTCCGGTAGGAGCTGCCGAAGGCTGCGATCTTTTGATCTTTTGATCTTTCGCTTGGGATTCAAGTGTCTGGGGGAAGATCGCAGCCTCGTTGCACTCGACAGCTCCTACACAGCTCCTACACAGTTTCTATGCAGTTTCTATGCAGTTTCTACGCAGTTTCTACGCAGCTTTACGTAGCATCAGGGTTAAGTGCAGGGCCACCGAGGACCAATGATCATGTTCGCCGAAGTCCGTACCTTCAATGATCCTCAGCAACACGCCGGTTCGATCCTGGGCTGGCAGCAAGTCTATGACCAGCTCGGGCGCGGATGTCTTTCCAGCGAGCTGCGCCAGGTGTGCGCCGAACGTTTCCAGATTTTCCAGGAGGTGCTGGATAAACGCGTGGTGCAGCACGGTTGCGCGCCAAAAGGGCGCTTGTGCATCGCCATGTCGCTGGGCGGTGCGCCGGTGGTCCAGGGGCACCAGGTGGGCGCCCACAGCGTCGTGTTGTTGCGCGATGGCGAGGACTTCGTCTTGCACGCCCCGGAGGGCATGCATTTCTTCGCGGCCAATGTCGACACGGTGCGGTTCGCCAAGCTGGCGGCCTACGAACTGTCGAGCGAACAGCTCAAGCGTTTGAAAAACGTGTCCCAGGTCAGCGTGGATGAGGTGGTACTGCGCCGCGTGCAACAACACATCCACCCACTGTTTCGTCGCCTGTTGGAACAGGCGGACGCCGTCAATCCCGCCTCGGAAAAAGTCCTCGAAGACGTTCTGCTCAATGCCTTTCTCGACCTGTTCAGCCACGCCTCGGATGAGGTGCGTGGCCGACGCGGCAATTTTGCCGTCAGTGCCTACCTGGTCAAGCGTTGCCAGGAGTTGGTCGTCGCCAGTGCCGATGTGCCCTTGAGCATTCTCGACTTGTGCGAGCAATTGCGGGTCAGCCGCAGGACCCTGCAGAACAGCTTCCAGGCGGTGACCGGGATGCGCCCGGTGGAGTACCTGCGCAACCTGCGGCTCAATGCGGTGCGCCGCCGCTTGATCGCCACCCATGCGGCGGCGCAGAACGTCAGTGAGATCGCCGTGGAAATGGGGTTTTTCCACCTGAGCCATTTTGCGTTCCATTATCGGGCGCTGTTTGGCGAGTCACCTTCGGATACGCCCAGGGCGCCGGCCTGATGAGCCGCCGTTTGCGGTGTTACCGAAGCACCATCGCGCACTTATAAAGGGCAGCCTCTGAGCTGTTTGGTAGCACACGGCTGCAGCCCCGCCTGTGGCAGGGCTCACGGCAGCCAGTCACTTTTCCTCGGTAAATTCCTTCAAATCAAACGCTTGCATGATTGCGTGAGAAGTTGGCACGTATTCTGCCTTTTTGAATCCATGGATAATTGGATACAAAAATGCAGAAGGTGCTGCCATGCAATTTGCTCCGACATACGCTGAACGCCCGCCCATGACCGCCGAGGAGGAGGCCTACAACTTCTTGCTCGATGCCATTTGTGGTGGTCGGTTACGCAAGGGCGACCGGCTGATTGCCGAGGACATTGCCAACGAGATCGGCATGAGCCGGATGCCGGTGCGCGAGGCCTTTCGCCGTCTGGATGCCCAGGGCCTGGTGACCCTGCGACCCAATCGCGGGGCGGTTGTCAGTGGCTTGGACATCGATGAGTTGCACGAAGTCTTCGAAATGCGCAGCGCCCTGGAAGGCCTGGCGGTCCGTGTCGCGACCGCAAGAATTGGCGAGCGCCAGTTGGCCGCCTTGGAGCGCTTGCTGGACGAGATGGACGACTACCGCGAGGAAAGCGCCGAGTGGGTCAGCCGCCATCGCGCCTTCCATGAATACCTGTGCAGCCTCAGCGGTCGTCCGCGATTGCTCAAGCAGATCAGCGCGCTTTATTCCCTGATCGAAGCGCCCATGCGCCTATGGCTGCAGCATGTGGAAAAACCCCTGAGTGCGCGTCAGGAGCACATGCTGATCCTCGATGCCCTGCGTGCGGGCGATGCCGAGAAGGCCGAGGCGGTGGTGCGTGGGCACATCGAAGGCACCGTTCCTGAATTGATCGAGTTCCTGCAATCGAAAAAATAACGAGAGCAGGCCCCGAGCCTGCCCGTGTTCTGACTTTGAGTACTGCCCGTTACCTACTGAACTGGAGTGTCTGGTCATGCATAAGCCTCGCCTGTTGGTTGCCGCTTTATCCTTGGGTTTCTGTGCGCAGTGGGCGGTTGCCGCGCCCGTTGTCCCGGAGCGTTTGCTCAAGGTCGACAAACTCGTCTACTGCTCAGGCATGGATTCGCCGCCGCTGGTGTCTTTTGACGAGGCGCAGAAACCCAAGGGATTGACCGTGGACCTGGGGCTGGAAATCGCCAGACGCCTGGGTGACAAGAAGGTGGAGTGGCGGGTCATTCCCTTTTCCGGATTGCTCCCCGCGTTGCTGGCCCGCCAGTGCGACATGATCGTCGATCAGCTGTTCGACAAGCCCGAGCGCCGCGAGGTGATCGACATCGTCAACTACATGTATTCCAGCCAGGCGGTGGTGGTGCCCAAGGGCAATCCGAAGGGCCTCAAGACACTGCCGGATCTCTCCGGGCACAAGGTCGCGGTGCTCAACGGTTCCACCATCAAGACCCTGCTCGACGCCGAGAACGAAACCCTGGCCAAGGCCGGCAAGCCGGCGATGAAGCTGGTGGTCTACAACACCGACACCGATGCCTTCCAGGCCCTGCGCATCAGCCAGGTCGACGCCTACGGTACCACCGTGGAAACCGCCGGTTACTACGCGGCCATGGCGCCTGACCTGTTCGAGGAAGGCGTGCCGGCCTTCAGCCGGATTCTCACCGGCCTGGGCATTCGCAAGGACGATCCGCAACTGACCGCCGCCGTGCAGCAGGTGATCGGCGATATGCGCAGCGATGGCAGCTACAGCCAACTGCTTGGCAAATGGCATGTCGCCAGTGACACACTTGATTGAGGTGAACCATCGATGAATTTCAATTGGGATGTGTTCTGGCAGTACCTGCTGCAGCCCAGTGGGGTGTACCTCACCGGGCTCTGGCTGACCTGCCTGATCAGTGTGCTGGCGATGCTGCTGGGCTGTGCCCTGGGGCTGGCCGCCGCGTTGCTGCGGTTGTCGAGCAACCCCTTGCTGCATTTGCCGGTGCGCTTTTACGTGTGGCTGATGCGCGGCACGCCGTTGCTGGTGCAGATCGTCTTTCTCTACACCGCGCTGGCCGCCGGCGGGATTTTCCGCTTCGAAGACATCGACCTGTTCGGCCTGGTGATCCCCGGCAATATCCAGGCGGCGATCATCGCCCTGGGCCTCAACGAGGGGGCCTACATGGCCGAGATCATCCGCGCCGGCATTGGCGCGGTGGACAAGGGCCAATACGAGGCCGGGCGCTCCCTGGGCATGACCTTCGCCAAATTGATGCGCCGTATTGTCCTGCCCCAGGCGTTCCGGGTCATCGTTCCGCCGTTGGGCAACGAGTTCAACGTGATGCTCAAGAACACCACGCTGGTCAGTGTGATCGGCGTCCAGGAACTGTTGCTCAGTACCCAGATGGTCACGTCGGCGACGTTCCGGGTGTTCGAGCTGTACCTGGTGGTGGCGATCTACTTCCTGTTGCTGACCACGTTGTGGGGCTTTTTCCAGCGCTGGCTGGAGACCCGTTTCGGCCAATCGGATCGGCCTTCGTCGCCACCGCCGGCGTCGACGCGGATGTTCGGTCGCAGCACCTTGAACCTGCTGAGGGCACGTTAACCATGGCGCATAAAAGCGAAGAGCTGATCATCGAGGCGCTGGACGTGCACAAGTCCTTCGGCGAGCTGCAGATTCTCAAGGGCATTTCCCTGCAAGTGCGGCGTGGCGAAGTGGTGGTGCTGATCGGTGCGTCGGGCTCCGGCAAGACCACCTTCATTCGTTGCATCAATCTGTTGGAAGACATCCAGGGCGGACGCATCCGCGTCAATGGCCGGGCCATGGGGTATCGCGAGCGCGCCGACGGCAGCCTGGTGCGTGAGTCGGAGCGCAACATCGCCCGGCAGCGGCGGGACATCGGCATGGTGTTCCAACGCTTCAACCTGTTCCCCCACATGACCGCCCTGGAGAACATCATCGAGGCGCCCATCCAGGTGCTCGGTGTGCAGCGCGCCGCTGCTTTGGAACAGGCCCGCGGGTTGCTGGAGCGGGTCGGCCTGGCGGAAAAAGCCGATCACTTCCCGTCGATGCTTTCCGGCGGCCAGCAACAACGGGTGGCCATTGCCCGGGCCCTGGCCATGAAGCCCCAGGCCATGCTGTTCGACGAGCCCACCAGTGCCCTCGACCCGGAGACCGTCGGCGAGGTGCTGCAAGTGATGAAGGAGTTGGCCGAGGAGGGGATGACCATGGTCGTGGTGACCCACGAGATGGGCTTCGCCCGGGAAGTGGCCGACCGTGTGGTGGTCCTGGACCAGGGCGAGCTTATCGAGCAGGGGCCGCCGGAGCAGATCTTCTGTCACCCCGTTCACCCGCGGACCCGGGCTTTCCTCAGCCGGGTGCTATGACCCCTGCGAGGTTGTCTACCCCTGAGTCCGGTCAATCAATTCCTGTATTGAAGAGCTTTCGCCATGCTGACATTTTCTGCCCACGAATACCCTTATCCATCCCAGCGCCAGAGCGTTTTCGCCCGTCGGGGCATGGTCGCCGCGTCCCAGCCCCTGGCGGCCCAGGCGGGCATCGAGATCATGCAAAAAGGCGGCAATGCCATCGACGCCGCCATCGCCACGGCAGCGGCACTGACGGTGGTGGAGCCCACTGGCTGCGGCATCGGCGGTGACGCCTTCGCCCTGGTCTGGTGCAAGGGCCAGCTACACGGCCTCAACGGCAACGGTCATGCGCCGGCGGCCTTGAGCATCGAGGCGGTCAAGGCCGCCGGTCATGGGCAGATGCCGATCCATGGCTGGACCCCGGTGACCGTGCCGGGCTGCCCATCGGCTTGGGCACAGTTGTCGCAGCGCTTTGGCAAACTGCCCTTTGCCGAGCTGCTGCAACCGGCCATCAGCCTGGCCCGGGACGGCTTTGCGCTGTCGCCGGTGGTTGCCCATCAATGGCAGATCGCGCTGAACGAGTTCACGCCCCATCGCGATGCCGTCCTGGAAGCCTGGTTCGAGACTTTCCTGATCGAGGGCCGGGCACCACGGGCCGGGGAGATTTTTCGCAACCCGGCCCAGGCGCGCACGCTCCAGGAGTTGGCCGACACCGGCTGCGAAAGCCTCTATCGCGGCGCGTTGGCCGAGCGTCTGGACGCCCACTCCCGGGCCAGCGGCGGCTACCTGCGCGCCTCGGACCTCAGGGATTATCGCGCCCAGTGGGTCGACCCGATCCACGTCAATTACCGAGGCGTGGATGTCTGGGAAATTCCGCCGAGCGGACAGGGCCTGGTGGCCTTGATGGCGCTGAAGATTCTGGAAGGTTTCGACTTCGATCAGCGTGACAGCCAGCAGACCTGGCATCGTCAACTGGAAGCGATGAAGTTGGCCTACAGCGACGGCCTGCACTACATCACCGACCCCCTGCACATGCGCGTGGCGGTGGCTGACCTGCTCAGCGATGAGTACAGCGCCCGTCGGCGCGGGCAGATCGGCGAACAGGCCCGACCGCCCAAGCCCGGCGACCCCCACGCCAGCGGCACGGTGTACCTGGCCACCGCGGATGGGGAGGGCAACATGGTCTCGTTCATCCAGAGCAACTACCACGGGTTCGGCTCCGGCGTGGTGCTGCCCGACAGCGGAATCGCCCTGCAGAATCGCGGGCAGGAGTTCAGCCTCGATCCGAGCCACGCCAACTGCGTGGCCCCGGGCAAGAAAACCTTCCACACCATCATTCCCGGGTTCCTTACCCGTAATGGCGAGGCCCTCGGCCCCTTCGGCGTGATGGGCGGCTACATGCAGCCCCAGGGGCATGTGCAGATGGTCATGAACCTGGTGGATTTCGGCCTCAACCCGCAAGCGGCCTTGGATGCACCGCGTTGGCAATGGCTGGGAGACATGAAGGTCGGGATCGAACACGGGGCTTCACGGGACCTGGCCAATGCCCTGGCGCGACGGGGGCATGAGGTGCAGATCGCCAGCGACTTGACCGACTATGGGCGCGGCCAGATCATCCTGCGCGACCCGGTCAGTGGTGTGTTGTGTGGCGGGACCGAGCCCCGGGCGGATTCGCATATTGCGGTGTGGTGATGAGCGCCGGCAAACGGGTTTCACTCATCGGCCGCCCCTGAGTGGATCTTGATGACGACCTTGCCCTTGGACCGTCCTTGTTCGACATAATCCAGGGCATCGGCCGTCGCGTCGAAGGTGAAGGATCGGTCAACCACCGGCTTGATGCTGCCGGACTCGACGAGCGTGGCGATCTCACGCAGTTGAGGACCACTGGCGCGCATGAACACGAAGGCGTAGCTCACACCCTTTCGGCGCGCCTTGCGGCGTATGCCACTGCTCAGCAGGCCCATGATCAGCCGCAGAGGCCAGGAAAATCCCTGGGCCTGGGCGAACTGTGGGGTGGGTGGTCCCGAGATGGAAATGAGTTGGCCGCCGGGTTTGAGGATCTTCAGCGACTTCTCCAGTTCATCGGCGCCCAGGCTGTTCAACACGACGTCATAGTCCTGCAGCACGCTTGAGAAATCCTGCTGTTTGTAATCGATGACAACGTCCGCCCCCAGCGCCTTGACCCAGGGCACATTGGCGGTGCTGGTGGTGGTCGCAACGAAGGCGCCGAGGTGTTTGGCCAGCTGGATGGCGAGGGTGCCGACGCCACCTGAACCGGCGTGGATGAACACCTTTTGGCCTTTCTTCAACCGGGCGGTTTCAACCAGTACCTGCCAGGCCGTCAGGGCGACCAAGGGCAGGGCGGCGGCTTCCTCATGGCTGACGTTCGTGGGTTTCAGGGCCAGGGCATTTTCGTTCACTGCGATCTGCTCGGCGAAGGTGCCGATGTGCCCATCCGGGACGCGGGCATAGACTTCATCCCCCGGTTTGAACTGCTGGACACGGGATCCCACCCGCATCACGACCCCGGCCACGTCATGCCCCAATACCAAGGGAAACGAGTAGGGCAGGATCAGCTTGAATTCGCCTTTGCGGATCTTTGAGTCCAGGAGGTTGACGCTGGCGGCATGCACGCGGACCAGAACGTCGTGATCAGCCACTTCCGGGGCCGGGATGTCGTCAATACGACCGCTGTGCTTGGCGTAGCGGTCGATTAAAAATGCCTTCATGGTGCTTTGCTCTCATAAGGGATGCCGCGGACTGGTCACCCGGCCAGGCATCCAGGAATGCCAGCGCTGTCCTTCGCGCTGGCGCCCGCTGAACGATGGTTACGCCAGGTCTTGATAGCGCTCGGCAACCTGGGACTGCTTGATTTGCCCGAGCAGGCCTTGGCGCGCCGCCTGCAAGGCATCCCAGCGTGCCTCTTCCTGCAGCGGCGGGATGGTCACCGGCTCGCGACGGTCAAAACCGACCAGCGCGGCGTCGACCAGGTCACCGACTTCCATGACTTCATTCAAGGTGTTGATGTCGATGCCCGCGCGCTCCCAGATCTCGGTACGGGTCGCGGCCGGCAGGACGGCTTGTACGTAGACGCCTTTAGGCGACAGTTCCAGGCTGAGTCCCTGGGAGAGGAACAGCACGAACGCCTTGGTCGCGCCGTAGACCGACATGCCGAATTCCGGTGCCAGGCCGACCACGGAGCCGATGTTGATGATCGCGCCGTCACCTGCTTTGACCAGGCGTGGGGCGATGGCGCTGGCCAATCGGACCAGCGCGGTGGTGTTGAGCGAAACGAGGTTCGCGACGCTGTCGGTCGACTGCTCGATGAAAGTGCCGGACTGGGCGGCGCCGGCGTTGTTGACCAGGATACCGATGCTGGCGTCGTCCCGCAGCCGGGCTTCGACGCTCGTCAGGTCGCTGATCTGGGTCAGGTCGGCCTGGAGAATATCAATGGCAACAGTGTGTTCGCTGCGCAGCTTGGCGGCCAGGGCTTGCAGGCGCGCGCCGTCGCGGGCCACCAGGACGAGATTGTGGCCGCGTTGCGCAAAGCGCTGGGCATAGACGGCGCCGATGCCGGTGGAAGCGCCAGTGATGAGAACGGTTGTGCGAGTGTCCATGGGTGATTCTCTTCTTCAGGGATTGATGAGCGAATCGCGCGCTGTTGTCCAGGCGCTCAGTCGGGTCGGATCAGTGTTACCGCGCGCTGGATTGCGCGAGCGTCGGGTAGTCGATGTAGCCCACCGCACCGCCGCCGTAGAGGGTGGCGGGGTTGAACGCCGACAGCGGCGAGCCGGTTCTGAGTCGTTCCACCAGGTCTGGGTTGCCAATGAACGGCCGGCCAAAGGCGATCAGGTCAGCCTGGTCTTCGGCGAGTCGCGAAGTGGCCAGGTCAAGGTCGTAGCCGTTGTTGGCGATGTAGGTGTTATTGAAGCGCTGGCGCAACGCGGCGAAGTCGAAGGGCGCAACGTCGCGCGGCCCGCCCGTCGCGCCTTCGACCACGTGCAGGTAAACGATGTCCAGGGCGTTGAGCTGGTCGACCAGGTAGTCGAACTGGGCTTGTGGCGCGCTGCTGGACACGCCATTGGCCGGCGACACAGGCGAGATGCGCAGGCCGGTGCGTTCGGCGCCGACTTCTTTTACGACGGCCGCGGTCACTTCCAGCAGCAGGCGAGCACGGTTTTCAATCGAGCCACCGTAGGCGTCGGTGCGCACGTTGGCGCCGTCCTTGAGGAACTGGTCCAGCAGATAGCCGTTCGCGCCGTGGATCTCTACGCCGTCAAATCCTGCCGCAATGGCGTTCGCTGCCGCCTGGCGAAAATCGTTGACGATTCCGGGCAACTCGCTGATGTCCAGCGCTCGCGGTTCGGAAACGTCCTGGAAACTGTTGTTGACGAACACCTTGGTCGCCGCACGCAAGGCGGAGGGGGCCACGGGCGCGGCGCCGTTCGCTTGCAGGTCGACATGGGAAACCCGACCGACATGCCACAGTTGCAGGAAGATCCGCCCGCCTTTGGCATGCACGGCGTCGGTCACCTTGCGCCAGCCGTCGATCTGCGCCGATGTGTAGATCCCAGGCGTGTCCTGATAACCCTGTCCCTGCTGGGAAATCTGTGAGGCCTCGGAGATCAGCAGGCCGGCGGACGCTCGCTGGCTGTAGTAAGTGGCCGCGAACTCGCTCGGTACAAAACCTTGCCCCGCACGGTTACGCGTCAGCGGTGCCAGGACCACGCGGTTGGAAAGCGTGAGACTACCCAGCTTGTGAGGTGTGAACAGATTCCGGTCGGTCATGGCGTCTTGTTTCCGTAGGGTTGGATAAGAATTGCGTGCAGCTTGCCGGGGTGAGCGCGGCTTTTCATTAGGATGATGACCGAAATCTAAACTGTCAACGAGTTTGATTATGTTCGACATCTATGTATGATGTGAGGGTGATTTCGAGCAGCACGAGGAGTGGAAAATGCGGGTGACCAAGGCCCAGGCCCAGGCAAATCGGGAGCACATCGTCGAGACGGCGTCTGTCTTGTTTCGCGAGCGAGGCTTTGACGGCGTGGGTGTGGCGGATCTGATGGCGGCCGCCGGGTTCACCCACGGCGGTTTCTACAAACATTTCGGCTCCAAGGCCGACCTGATGGCCGAAGCGGCCGCGCGCAGCCTTGCGCAATCGCTGACCAACAACGCGGGTCTCGATGTGCCGGGGTTCGTCAACCTCTACGTGTCCCGCAATCACCGTGACGCCCCGGGTGGCGGTTGCACCATGGCGGCACTGTGCGGGGACGCTGCCCGTCAAACGCCCGAGCTGAAGGCGACTTTTTCCAGCGGCATCGAAAATATGCTGGCGGCGCTCGCGAGCCGGTACGAGAGCGGGCAAGACGCGCCGCAGGCAGAGGTCAGGGAGAAAATGCTCGACATGTTGGCCCATGTCGTCGGCGCGATCATGTTGTCGCGGGCCTGCCCGGACGATTCCGCCCTGGCTGATGAAATCCTCGAGGTCTGCCGCGCCCGGATCATCGCATCACTGCCGCCATCGCCCGCGCAGCAGCCTTGACGGATACCGATTGGCCTTAGAGCGACGCCCTGACCACCAGTGGGCAATCCACCGGCTGGGCGCCCGTCAGTTCGAGGGTCTCGATCAGGTGCCGGGCGGCCTGGCGACCGATCTCGTAGTACGGCAGTTGGACCGTGGTCAGCGGCGGCATGAACAGTTCTGCGATGCCGATCATGTTGTCATAGCCCAGCACTGCGACATCGTCAGGGATTTTCAAGCCGCGGCCCAACAGCAGTTGATAGGCGCAGAAGGCGATGCGGTCGTTGCCGCAGACCAGGATGTCGAATTGCGGACGGCCGTCGACGATATGCCGGTCGAGAATGGCGGCGGTCTCACCGTAGGCATCGTGATCGGAAAGGTCGTATTGCAGGAGTGTTTCAGGCGCCAGCCCGAAGGCCTGGCAGGCGCGTTGCAGACCTTGTTGGCGCAGCTTCCAGGCAACACTCTTCCTGGGCAAGTTGATACACAGCGGGCGCCGATAGCCTTGGCTCAAGGCATGATGCACGGCGCGGTACTGCCCGGCTTCATCATCCGGCACGTAGCTGACCAGTTGGCTGTCATCGGCCAGGCAATTGGCGAGTACCAGCGGCTTGCTCTTGAGTCGCTCGGGAATGCTCACCTGGCGCAACCCCATGGCACTGAAGATCAACCCATCGGGGCGATGCGACAGCATCAGGTCGATGTTCTGGTCGGTGGGCGGGTTGCTCAGCAGGTTGAGGATGAAGACGTTCCAGCCAGCCTGCTGCGCGGTCTGTTCGATGGACAGCAGCAACTCGACGGCGAACGGCGTGGTCGCGGTGTCCAAGGCGAACACACCGATGGTGCGCGCCTGCAAGTTGTCGCCGCGCATCCTGCGCGCCGACAGGCTCGGTACGAATTGCAGTTCATCGATGGCGCGGCGTACCCGCTGAAGGGTCTCGGGGCTCAGTTTTTCCGGCGTGTTGAGCGCGCGCGAAACCGTCATCAGGGATACGCCGGCCAGCTGTGCAACGTCTTTCACGGAAGTCATGCGAAGTGCGGCCAGTCAGGTTGACGCAGAATCATGACACAGCGCCCGGGCTTCTCGCGACTCGAATGACGCGACTCACAGCCAACCCGAGGCCAGGGGCCAGGCGTTGGAAATTGCGACGTGTCCGCCAGTCCCGCTCGCCAACAGCTTCACCCCGAGGCTGTCGGGCCGTGGATAGAGGCGACTGCTGAGGCTGAAGCGGCCGCTTTGCTCAAACACCTCGATGGATGAACGATCGAGAAACACCCGCAGATGCAGTTGCGTCTGCGCCTGCTCTATCGGCACGCTGCGCTGGCCGCTCACTTGCGCACCCGAGTGGCTGCGATCGAGCACCAGGCGTCGCAGTGACGCGTCGTAGTACAGCAGGGTCTGTTCCTGCTCATCGGCACTGCAGCGCAAGGCGATGCCCAACTGACCTTCGGTGCAGTCGAACAGGTCCAGATGCACATGGATCTCCAGTCGGTCGCCACTCACTTGCGGCACCCAGCGGCTGCCCGACTCGCCCCACGGCGCAATGCTTGGCAACGGCGCCTGACGCAGCGCAACCAGTTCCCGCGCCGGAAACACGCCAAGGCGATCGCCCTGCAGTTCCAGCTCCCGTGGCAAACCGAGCATGCCGCACCAGTGATGGGCCTGGCTCGGCATCGGGCTTTCCCACATGTCCAGCCAGGCCCACACCAGGCGCCGGCCATCAGCGGCCACCAAGGTTTGCGCGGCGTAGAAATCATGGCCGTTATCCAGCTCGATGAACGGCCCGCCGTTGAAGTGCCATTCGCTGTCGAGGTGGCCAATGCGATAACCGGTCTGATACTTGTTCAGCCGTTCGTAACCCGCCGGTGGCATGCCTTGGGGGGAGTACAGCAGTACGTCGCGCCCGTCGAGGCGAAACAGGTCCGGGCATTCCCACATGTAGCCGTCGCCGTCAGTGCCCCTGGACACGTAATCGAGAAACTCCCAGGCGCGCAGGTCCGTGGAGCGGTACAGCGGCAGCAGCGGCGTGTCGCCCAGGCGCGCCCCGGCAATCAGGTACCAGTAACCTCCCTCCTGCCAGACCTTGGGGTCGCGAAAGTGCATGATCGCCGCTTGCGGTGCGTTCTCGATGACGGCGCCATGCTTGACGAAGCGGACGCCGTCGACACTGGTGGCCAGGCACTGGACCTGGCGGATCAGGCGTTCGTCGCCCACCTCTCCCAGCCAGGTGTGCCCGGTGTAGATCAGCGCCAGGGTGTCGCCACACACCACCGCGCTACCGGAAAAGCAGCCGTCGCGGTCGAAGTCGTCACCCGGTGCCAGGGCAATGGGCAGATGTTGCCAATGAACCAGATCGGCGCTCTTGGCGTGGCCCCAGTACATCGGGCCCCATTTGGCGTCGAAGGGGTGGTGTTGGTAGAACACGTGGTACTCGCCCCGAAAAAACACCACCCCGTTAGGGTCGTTCATCCAACCCGTTGGCGGGGCCAGATGATAGTCGGGTCGATAGTCGTGGATCAGGCGAGACAGGCCATCACGCAGGGCCTGCTGTGCATGTTCGAGAGAGGCGGGCATCGGATTGCTCAGGCTATTCAAGGATACAGTCATAGGGCGCCCGCATGGGCCGGGCGCAGGGCGACGTCATCGGACAGGCTGTCGATGGCATGGCGTTTCAACGCCGCGCCGTGTGTGTCGAACACATGCAGATTGTCGATATCCAGTTGCAGTTCGACCCGATCATCCACTCGCCATCCGGCGTTGACCTCACAGCGACAGACCATGGGGGCGTCCTGGCCAGTGTCGAGGTGCACATAGGTTTCACTCCCCAGATATTCGACCCCGCTCACCGCGATGCCGGCCGTTCCCTGGGCCGCCTTGAGGGCGATATGTTCCGGACGAATCCCCAGGCTCAGTTGCGTATTCGCGGCCAGGCCCGAGCTGTCGAAGGGCAGGGACGTCATGCCCAGCACCAGGCTTTCAACCTGGCTGGTTTCGCCTGGCGCATGCAGGAACGCGGCAAGGAAATTCATCCTGGGTGAGCCCAGGAAACCGGCGACAAAGCGGCTGGCCGGGCGCTCATAGAGTTCCCGTGGCGAGCCGACCTGCTCGATGCGGCCGCCATTGAGCACGACAATCTTGTCGGCCAGGGTCATCGCTTCAACCTGATCGTGGGTCACGTAGATCATGGTCGAGCCCAGTCGCCCATGCAGCCGGGCGATTTCGTTGCGCATCTGCACGCGCAGGGACGCGTCGAGGTTGGAAAGTGGCTCGTCGAACAACAGAATGTCCGGCTCCCGCGCCATGGCCCGGCCCATGGCCACGCGCTGGCGCTGGCCGCCCGACAGTTCCCGTGGCTTGCGTTGCAGCAGTTTGTCCAATTGCAGGATCTGCGCGGTTTTCAGCACCCGCTCGCGCAGGCTGTTTTTTTCGGTCTTGGCCAGCTTGAGGCCAAAGCTGATGTTGTCGTAGACGCTCATGTGCGGATACAGCGCATAGGACTGGAACACCATGCCGACGCCACGCTCGCGCGGCTCCAGGTCGTTTACCCGGCGCCCGTCGATCAGCAGGTCACCGGCACAGATCGAATCCAGCCCGGCGATCAGCCGCAGCAGGGTCGACTTTCCGCAGCCCGAAGGGCCGACGAAGACCACGAATTCGCCTGCCGAGATTTCCAGGCTGACGTCGCGAAGAATGCGTGCGCCGCCCAATTGTTTGTTCACGTTGTCCAGCTTCAACTTGATCACGATGCTGTTCCTTTCTTGTCTGTGTTGGGCCTCAACCCTTTAACGCACCGGCAGTGAGGCCGGAAACGATGCGGCGCTGGAAGATCAGCACCAGAATCACCAAGGGCACCGTGACCAGCACCGACGCCGCCATCAACAGGCCCCAAGGCAGCTCATGGGGGCTGCCGCCGGAAATCAGCGCGATGGCGACCGGGACCGTGCGTTGCGAGTCGGTCAGGGTGAAGGTCAGTGCGAAGAGGAACTCGTTCCATGCGGCGATGAAGGCCAGAAGGCCGGTGGTGACCAGTGCCGGCCAGAGCAGCGGCAACAGCACGCGGGTCAGCGTGACCCAAGGTGACGCACCGTCCATGATGGCGGCCTCTTCCAGCTCATGGGGCAGTTGCCCCATGAAGGTGGTCAGCACCCAGACAGTGAAGGGCAGGGTGAAAATCGTGTAGCTCAGGATCAACGCCCAGGAGGTGTTGTACAGGCCCAGGGCACGGATCACCTCGAACAGCCCCGACAGCACTGCGACTTGGGGAAACATCGAGACGCCCAGGACCATCATCAACACCGGACCGCGTCCGCGAAATTTCACCCGGCCCAAGGCATAGGCGGCGGTCAGGCTGAGGAACAGCGCCAGCGCGACCACGCACAGCGCAACCACCAGCGAGTTGCCGATAGCCCGCAGGAACGAGGCCTGGTTGAGTACGGCGGCGTAGTTGGAGAAGTCGGGGTGGTCAATCCAGTAGCTCACCTGGAACAAGGCGCTGGACGGTTTCAGCGACGTTACGATGGCGTAGTAGAAAGGGAAGACCGCATACACCAGCAAGATAGCGATCAGGCACCAGAACCCGAGGCGCAACAGGGCTTTTTTCAGTAGGCGAGGGCTCATGGGCGGACCTCCAGCTGACGGCGTCCGAGGTACAGATAAACCAGGGCGATCACCGCGACGACCAGGAACAGCAAGGTCGAGGCGGCGCTGCCATAACCCACGTCCTGGAATTCCACCAAGTGCTGGCGGGCATAGACCGACATGCTCATGGTGCTCGACGAGTTCGAGGTCAACACATAGATGACGTCGAAGACCCGCAGGGAATCGAGGATCCGGAAGATCGCCGCCACCAGCAAGGCTGGCATCAGCAGTGGCAGGGTGACCCGCCAGAACACGTTCACCGGGTGAATGCCATCGACCCTGGCGGCTTCGTAGCAGTCGCTGGGCAGCATCTGCAAGGCCGCCAGCATCAGCAGGGTGACGAAAGGCACGGTCTTCCAGACGTCGACGATGATCACCGCCCACATCGACAGGTCCGCGTCGGCGGTCCAGGCCAGGGGCGCGTCGATCAGGCCGAGGCCGAGCATCAGGTGATTGATGATGCCGAACTGGTCGTTGAGCATCCATGACCAGATTTTCGCCGAGACGATGGTCGGGATCGCCCAGGGGATCAGGATCAACGCCCGCACCAGGGCGCGTCCGCTGAACCGGACGTTGAGCAGCAACGCCACCAGCAGCCCCAGGACGATTTCCAGCCCCACCGAAACCACGGTGAAATGCAAGGTGTTGCGCACCGCATTCCACCACTGTGGATCGACGAGCAGGCCTGACCAACCGGCACTGCTGTGGAACAGATAGTTGCTCAAGCCAACAAAGGTTGCATCCCCCGTATCGGCGAGGCTGGCGTCGGTCAGGCTGAACCAGAATGTACGCAACAGCGGCCAGGCCGCCACCAGCGCCAGGCACAGCAGCATCGGGGTCAGGAACAGCCAGGCGGCGCGAACGCGACGGCGTTGTACCGGCGTTTCCCGGGCGGGCAGGTACTCGTCGTCGGGGACGAGTGTGGTGGAGACAGACATGGTGATTTCCTTCCTTGTGGCTTACCAGTTCCGGCGTTTGATCCGCGTGAGTTCGCTTTCCAGCTCGGCCAGGGCCTGATCCACCGGCCGCTCGCCCGCCAGCACGCCGTGCACTTGATCGAAGAAGGCATTGGAGACCCGTGGGTAGCGATCGGCGGTGATCGAGGCGGGGCGCATGACCCCATCGTTGAGAATGCTGTGCAGTTGGCTGTAGTAAGGCATGGCCGCGAGCAACTCGGGATCCTGGTAGAGCGACTCGATCACCGGGTTGTAGGCGCCGACCAAGGCGCGATGTTTCTGTTGTGGGGCGCTGCTCAGGTAGCTCACCAGTTCCGCGGCGAGCTTGGGGTTGGCGCTGTAGCGTGACACCGCCAGGCCCCAGCCACCGAGGGTGGACGCATGAGTGCCTGTCGCACCGCCGCGGGGCAGGGGCGCGACAGCGACCTTGTCTTTGACGGCGCTGTCCTGGCTTTGCACCAGGGCCCAGACATAAGGCCAGTTACGCATGAATAGCGCATTGCCCGACTGGAAGACGCCGCGTCCTTCTTCCTCGGTGTAATTGAGCACGCCACGGGGGGCGATGTCTCCGACCCAGCTCTTGGCCAGGGTCAACGCCGCCCGTGAGGCCTGGCTGTTGACCACGATATCGCCTTGGGCGTTGACCAGCCCGCCTTGCGGTTGGCTGCTGATCCACTCCAGGGCATTGCACGTCAGGCCTTCGTAGGCGCGTCCCTGGAATACATAACCCCAGGCATTGGCATTACCGGCAACGCGCTCCGCCTGCTGGACAGTCCTGGCGGTGGCCGTCATTTCTTCCCAGGTCTGGGGCACGGGCTTGTTGTATTTCTCGAGCAAGTCCTTGCGGTAATACAGCAACCCCGAATCGGTGAACCACGGCATGGTCACCAGGCGCCCGTTCACCGTGGCGTTATCCACCTGGGCCTGGAAATACCCCTGGGTGGCGTCGGCCGCAAGCACCTGGCGCAAGTCCAGCAAGTGTTTGGCCAACATGCCCGGCCACACCATGTCGATCTGGATGATGTCGATGTCGCTGGATTGCGCACTGAGGATCTGTTGGTAGAACGACAACCGTTCGGTCGCCGAGTTAGGTGTGGAAACCACTTCGACACTGTTGCCGGTCTGCTTCGACCACGCCTCGACGGCCTCTTTGCACAGTTGCAATTCGGCACCCACGGCACCACAGGAAATCGTCAGGTTGGCGGCAGTCGACAGGGCCGGAAACCCGACGCAAAGGCCGAGCAGCGCCGCTGGCAGGAGCGATTTGAGCTGTTTCATAAAGCCCTCTTTATTTTTGTTTTTAGAAAAGTTAACGTTAACATCGCCAAATGTAGCAGCGTATTTGCGATGAGGCATCCTTTTTTTCCTCTGCTTTGACAATTCAGAACCTGGGCGGAAAAGGTCGGTCGCGGCAACAGAACAATAAAAACAAACAGGGAAAATCCACATGCAGAAAGCATCAAGCTGGCTACTCGCAAGCGTGCTCGGCGCCTCGGCGGCCACCTCTCAGGCCGCGACTCTGGAAGAGCGCATGGCAGCGTTCGAAGCCCGTGCCAGCGCAGCGGAAAAGCGTGCAGCCGCCGCCGAACAACAAACCCAGGCACTCGCCAGGGAACTGCAGCAAATCAAGCTCGCCACACCCACCGCGCAACCGACCGTGTCCACCGTTGCGACACCCACGCTCGATGCCCGCCTGGCAAAACTCGAAGCCCGCCAGCAAAGCACGGAAAAGCAGGGCGGTAGCGCTCACCTCACTGACGGCTTCAGCTTCAAGGGCTACGCCCGCTCCGGGTTGCTGATCAACGATGGGTTGGGTGGCGGGCGTGGCGGTCCGTACACCACCCCGGCCGGTTCTGTCGGCGGCGCCGTCGGGCGACTCGGGAACGAGGACGACACCTACATGCGCATCGACCTGTCGAAAGAGCTGTACGCGCAGAACGGCACCCGCTCCAAATTCACGGTGTCCATCGCCGATGGCGTAGAAAGCTCCAACGACTGGACTGCCGAGGAAAGCAATCTGAACGTACGCCAGGTGTTTACCGAACTCGATCACCTCGCGGCATTCAAGGGCAACTCGATGTTCGAGCATTCCACCTTGTGGGCTGGCAAGCGCTTCGACAGGGACAATTTCGACATCCACTGGCTGGACTCCGACGTGGTCTATCTGGCCGGCACCGGGGGCGGTGTCTACGACGTGCAGATGACCAAGGAATGGCGCTCGAACTACTCGTTGATCGGGCGTAACTACGGGGATTTCAGCGAGGGCGGGGTCAATGCCGATGTGGAAAGCTACATCCTGACGTCCAACCAGTTTTTCGACGGCGGGCAGTGGCAGTGGATGTTCAACGCCATAGGCGCGAAGAAAAACGACTTCGGCACTCGCACCAATGAAGCGGGACTGGCGCCGGCCGATTCCGGTTTGCACAGCATGGTCGCCAATCACCAGAAAACCTTTTTCGGGCGCGAAGGCTTCTTCAAGACAGCGTTGCTCTATGGGCAGGGGTTGGGGGCTGAAGTCAAGAACGTCGGCGCCGATGGCGAATTGATCGACGATGCCCGGGCTCTGCGTGTGGCGCTGTACGGCGAAACGCCCCTGGCCTCCGACTGGCGCATCGGCCCGAGCCTGCTGGCCGAGCGAAGCAAGGATCGCTACGTCAAGGGTGACGACTACCGTTGGATGACCCTGAACGTGCGCTTGGCCAACGAAATCAACAGCAATTTCGAGATGGCCTACGAGATGAGTTGGCAAACCATGCAGCTCGATCCCAAAGGCTACCTGCAACGCAATGCGGTCGACGGCGACTTCTGGAAGTTCACGGTTGCCCCGACCTTCAAGCCCGATTTGGGCGATCTGCTTACGCGCCCCGAGCTGCGTCTGTTCGCCAGCGTCATGAACTGGTCGTCGGACCTGGACAGGTACAGCTCCACAGACGCCTTCGGCAAGACGGACTTCAACGCCGGCGGCACCTGGCAGTACGGCCTCCAGATGGAAACCTGGTTCTGAGACCCGCCAGTCGAGACCTGTGGGAGCGAGCTTGCTCGCGATGGCAGTGGATCAGCCTGGACAGGCGTTGGATGTGCCGCCGTCATCGCGAGCAAGCTCGCTCCCACAGTTTTGCCGGGCGTTCACAGACTTCGCAGTCACCACCCACCCTCTGTGGGAGCGAG
>NZ_FNOA01000057.1:0-2099 GCF_900106885.1 Pseudomonas sp. NFACC14 | reverse complement strand
CAATTGCCGGAATACATGGTGCCCGTGGCCTATGTGCGTCTCGACGCCATGCCGCTGACCCCCAATGGCAAGCTCGATCGCAAGGCCTTGCCGGCCCCAGACCTGGATTCGGTCATCACCCGCGGCTACGAAGCCCCCCGAGGCGAAATCGAAACGACCCTGGCGCAGATCTGGCAGGACCTGCTCAAGGTCGAGCGCGTCGGCCGTCACGATCACTTCTTCGAGCTCGGTGGCCACTCGTTGCTGGCCGTCAGCCTGATCGGGCGGATGCGTCAAGTCGGCCTGAGCGCTGACGTGCGCGTGCTGTTCGGCCAGCCGACCTTGATGGCGCTGGCGGCAGCGGTGGGCAGCGGCAGCGAAATCCAGGTACCGGACAACGGCATCCTGCCGGGCTGCACGCGGATCACGCCGTCGATGCTGCCCCTGGTCCAGCTGGATCAGCAAACCATCGACCGCATCGTGGACACGGTCCCGGGCGGCGCGGGCAACGTGCAGGATATCTATCCGCTGGCGCCGCTGCAGGAAGGCATCTTCTTTCATCATCTTTCGGCCGAACAGGGCGATCTGTATGTATTGCAGTCGCAGTTTGCCTTCGATCACCGCGAACGGCTCGATGCGTTCGTCGAGGCGTTGCAGGTGGTGATCGATCGTCACGACATCCTGCGTACCAGTGTGGTCTGGGAAGGCTTGGAGTCGCCAGTGCAAGTGGTCTGGCGCGAGGCGAAGCTGCACGTTGAAGCGGTCGACCTCGATCCGGCCGCCGGTGATGCCGTGGCACAGTTGCAGCAGCGCTTCGACCCGCGACACCATCGCCTGGATGTCAGCCAGGCCCCCCTGATGCGCCTGGCCTATGGACAGGACGCCGTCAATCATCGATGGGTCGCGACACTGTTGTTCCATCACATGGTGCTCGACCACACGGCGCTTGAAGTGGTGCAGCACGAGATGCAGGCGCATCTGATGGGCGACGTCGGGCAACTGGCTGACGCGGTGCCCTATCGTAATTATGTGGCCCAGTCACGCCTGGGCATGAGCCGTGAAGAACATGAGGTGTTTTTCCGCGAGATGCTCGGCGATATCGACGAACCGACATTGCCGTTCGGCCTGCAGGATGTGCAGGGCAATGGCCATGGCATCGAAGAAGCCCAGCAATCGGTGGAGGCTTCCCTGGACTTGCGTCTGCGGGCCCAGGCCCGTCAGTTGGGGGTAAGCGTCGCCAGCCTGGCGCACCTGGCCTGGGCCCAGGTACTGGGCAAGGTATCCGGCAAGCAGGATGTGGTATTCGGTACTGTGCTGATGGGGCGGATGCAGGGCGGTGCCGACACCGATCGAGCCCTGGGGATGTTCATCAACACCTTGCCGTTGCGGATTCAGGTAGGGCACCAGGGCGTGCGTGCGGGCGTCAAGGCCACCCATGCCAGGTTGACTTCGCTGTTGGGCCACGAACATGCCTCCCTGGCACTGGCCCAGCGCTGCAGCGGTGTGGCGGCGCCGTTGCCGCTGTTCAGCGCCTTGCTCAACTACCGACACAGCGCCGTGGGTGTGGCTTCGGCCCAGGCGACGGATGCTTGGCAAGGTATCCATGCGCTGGATGGCTCAGAACGCACCAACTATCCGCTGACATTGAACGTCGACGACCTGGGCAGCGGTTTGCGTTTGACGGTACTGGCAGCAGCGCAGGTTGGCGCGCAGCGGGTCTGCGGCTACATGCATACGGTCCTGGGAAAACTCGTGGAGGCGCTGGAACAGACGCCCCAGGCCGCGTTGTATCGCCTGCCGATTCTACCGGTAGCGGAGCGTGAGCAACTGCTGGTGGCGTTCAACGCCACCGCTGCCGAGTACCCGCTGGAGCAAACCATTCACGGGCTGTTCGAGGAACAGGTGCAGCGCACGCCGGATGCATTGGCGGTGCTGCATGGCGGTCAGCGCCTGACTTATGCTGAATTGAACGAGCAGGCCAACCGCCTGGCGCATTACCTGCGCGGGCAGGGCGTGCGGCCGGACTCGCGGGTGGCGATCTGTGTCGAGCGTGGTCTCGACATGGTCGTTGGGTTGCTGGCGATCTTGAAGGCGGGTGGCGGTTATGTGCCGCTGGATCC